>SLKH01000230.1 GCA_007134665.1 Balneolaceae bacterium | reverse complement strand
TTGTGGATATCGAGCTTTTACGAAATGCTGAACGCCTCACACCTTATATTACAACTGATGAATTAGGAGCCAACAACTTTTCACACGTTCTGCCAGCTTATGGTTCACAACAATACTATGAATTGATAAGCAAATATTTTCAGTACGCTTCTGGATGGAATGATTTTTATGGATTTCATGAACAGGAACTTACAGATCCATTTCTGATAGACCGGTTTGGTGGTAAAGCAAGCCCGCTGTTCTGGACAGGGCGTGACATGGCTGAAAAGTTTAATGATCAATTTCGTTTTTCCAATAATATGCTTTCATTATTGATAATTAACCACTTTGTTTCTGCGTTTGATGCATACTTCACCGTACGATTACAGAACCGGAAGGTTCAGGTAAGTGCAACCGGAACACCGGGAATGCAATTTCGTTTAACCTATCGTTTCTAAGTCGACAGGAAAACCGTATTTTGAATCATGGACTGGTTAAAACAAATATTTACAAATAAGTTACTATACATTTCGATAGCGGGAGTAATTACCTTTGGTGCAATAACCATTTTGGTAGTGGACAACTGGATCATGCCTGCATATACAAATTATAACGAAGGTGTAACAGTACCCGACCTGACAAAAATTTCACTTCAGGAAGCTGAAACTTTGTTAGAATCATATGGTTTCAGGTATGAAATTCTTGATCGCCGGGCTCACAGTTCATACCCACCCGACTATATTATCGACCAGGCACCTGCACCACGCCAGATCGTAAAACCAAATCGAAAAATTTTCCTCACTGTATCTACTGATGCACGGCCAACGGTCGTTGTACCAAATGTAGAAAATATGTCTCTTAGAAATGCCCGTATTCAGCTTGAAAATTCCGGGCTGCAAGTTGGAGTAATCAGTATGGAATCAGGGCGATTCAGGGATACGGTAATCCGACAATCAATTGCCGCTGCAGATACGGTTGACCAGGGTACCGTTGTAGATTTGGCTGTAAGTGACGGCCTGGGTGATGAACTTGTCCGGGTTCCGGAAATCGTAGGATTGCCTTATCAGGAAGCTCAGCAAAGAATTCTTGAGGCAGGATTACGCATCGGGCAGATCACTTATCAGCCCGACCGCGAAACGACACCTTATACGGTCTTATCTTTCACACCAGACAGAGAAGAACTGCTCGAGGGGCGTGAACTTGATCTTATTGTATCTGAACTCTGGGATGCCCAGGAAGTTGATGAAGCCGGTGCTGTCATCGATGACAATGACAACGATGATCTTGAGGATAATTTGGATAATGGACAAGATAATGATGACCAGGATTAAATAGCCCATGAACTTTAAAATTCCTATCGTAGCTCCATCTCTCCTTGCCGCTGATTATACGAGACTTGGAGATGAGATAAGTGACTGTCTTAAAGCAGATACACGCTGGATACACTGTGATATTATGGATGGCCATTTTGTACCCAATATCAGCTATGGCCCTGATGTGGTTGCTGCAGTTCGCAGGGCGGCACCTGAAGCATTTCTTGATGTCCATCTGATGATTGAAAATCCTGATCAATTTATTGAAGCATTTTCCGACGCCGGGGCAGACCTGATTTCTGTTCATTATGAAACCTGTCCGCATCTGCATAGTACTCTTCAGAATATTCACTATCATGGATGCATGAGTGGTATAGCAATTAATCCTGGTACATCAGTTGAATTAATTGAACCGGTATTGAACTATCTTGACCTTGTCCTCTTAATGAGTGTAAACCCGGGTTTTGGCGGTCAATCATTCATTGAAGAATCGTATGAGAAGTTACGCCGTCTCGTTGCCATGAGAAGAGATCATAAATCCGATTTCCTTATAGAGATTGATGGTGGTGTTAGCCTGAAAAACATACACAAACTGGTTGAATCCGGCGTTGATGTTCTTGTTGTTGGCAGTGGTGTTTTTAAAGCTGATGACGTCACACAAAGGGTGAAAGATTTACAGGAAAAAGCAAACCTTGGACGAAAGGATTTTGTTTAATAGCAGAAAATAACTCAATAAAGATTTACCATTATCGATCCAACAAACCAAATTGCTGAAGAACTTTTCTTCATTAATGATGTTGACCCGGTTTTAATACTTGGCTTCAGGGACGAACATCTATCCAGACTCGACCGTGCATTTCCTTCAACCAAGATCACAGCACGTGGTAACCGTATTAAAATTCTCGGACCGGAATCTGAAGTAGCAACAGTAACTGAAATCATCAGTGAACTGATTTCTATTGCAAAAAAGAATAAACAGATAACATCAAGTGATATCGAAACGCTGCTCGCACTAACCGAAAAAGTCTCCGTCAGAGAAGCCGAAAAGACCGACAAACCATTCAAAAAAGAGAGTGGTGATGTCATCCTCCATACACATACCGGTGATACAATTGTTGCCAAAACTCCCGGCCAGCGAAATATTGTTAAAACCACTGAAAACAATGACATCGTTTTTGCAATCGGGCCGGCAGGAACCGGGAAAACTTTCACCTCGGTGGCATTGGCAGTTCAAGCGCTTAAACAACGAAAGGTTAAGAAAATTATCCTCGCGCGGCCCGCTGTTGAAGCTGGAGAAAACCTGGGCTTTTTACCGGGTGATTTGAAAGAAAAAATCGATCCCTATCTGCGCCCGCTCTACGATGCCCTTGAGGAGATGATCGAATTTGAAAAGCTCGAATATTACCTGACGAAGAATATCATTGAAATTGCCCCTCTTGCCTACATGAGAGGACGGACTCTGAATAATGCCTATGTGATCCTCGATGAAGCCCAGAATGCAACCAACACCCAGATGAAGATGTTCCTGACACGTATCGGGTTCAACAGCCGGGCTATAATCACCGGTGACATTACCCAAACCGACCTTCCTCAGAAACAGCATTCAGGACTAATTTCCATTCAGCAAATCCTGAAAGGGATTGCAGGCATATCTTTCGTTTATCTTGATCAGCGTGATGTGGTACGCCACAAGCTCGTACGGGATATCATTGATGCTTACGAAAAATTTGAGCAAAAAAAACCTCCCAAAGGGAAAAACAAATTTAACAAGTGATCTATGTCGGTAACAAAAGATCTGATTCAGGTAAATGCACTTTACGAAGGCACTTTTTCGGTCGGATTGGATAAAAAATTTGTAAGAATCAACAGAGATGACCCCCCAAAAAAAGGGTCTCTTAAACTTTCGATCAATCCTTTTCTGATTCGCTGCAGAGATAAAAATATCCTCTTCGATGCCGGTCTTGGTGATTTTGGTGAAGATACTACCACTGATATCATCAGAAATAATCTGGAAAAATTTAAACTTTCTGAATATGACATCACCGATGTTTTTACCAGCCACCTGCATTATGATCACATAGGAGGACTTGCCGGAAAATCAAATGGATATTGGGAACTAACTTTCCCGGAAGCCAGGCTATGGGTAAGCCGCAATGAATGGGAAAAACTGACGCATTTGGATGGTGCAACCGATGATGAAACCAAAATCGACTTCATCCATTTTTTGGATGCCAGGGCCGATATTCAATTCCTTGATGAAAAAGATCAACCCTATCCGGAAATAAGAGTATGGGAAGTTGGCGGACACACTGAATTTTCCCAGGTTCTGTTTGTTGATAAAGAAGATCACAAATATATGATGGCTGGAGATGTAATCGGACGCAGGATGGCATTTCAAAAGAAGTTTAAAGCCAAGTTCGATTTTGACCCTGATAAAGCACTGAAAAAGAGAGAAGAATTGAAAAAGCTGGCTTATGAACATAATTATACTGTGCTTGCTTATCATGAATCCAAAACCCCGATATTTAACGTGACCGGATATGATCAGGATCAAGGCTATACAACAGAAAGCATAGCTGATCGTGAATCTGCCTGAAACACTAACTGAAACCAAACGTTATCTGCTGAACCGTGGATTGCCGGATAAACCTGAATCAGCAGTAATTTTAGGGTCCGGTCTCGGCAATTTTACAAACATAATCAGGAACCAGGTTCGGATACCCTATCAACATATTCCTCATTTCCCCACAACATCCGTTGAAGGGCATCGTGGCGAGCTCATATCAGGCACCCTGTCCGGCTGTGATATAATGGTTTTCTCCGGCCGGTTTCATCACTATGAAGGGCATGATTTTAACACCACTGTTTTACCAGTGTATTTATCAAAACTTTGTGGTGTGAAAAAACTGATCATTACCAATGCAGCAGGTGGAATCAATACAGAGTTCAAAGTGGGAGATCTGATGCTTATCGACTCCATCTTGCGTCTTAATCATATAACTGCGCCAAATGCCCGTAACCCGTACCGTCTCAATATTGAAGATACTGTCCGGAAAGCTGAAGAAATAGCATCAGAAATTGGACTATTTATACAACAGGGAACCTATCTCTATGTTAATGGTCCCAATTATGAGACCAAGGCTGAAATCCGAGCATTCAGGTATATAGGTGCCGATGCTGTGGGTATGAGTACCGTTCCCGAATTATCGGAAGCCAGCCGATTGAATCTGAAGGCAGTAGCTGTATCTTTAATTACAAATATGGCTGCCGGAATTACTCCGGAAAAACTGGCCCACGCAGACATCAAAACAACTGCCTGGGGTCGGCAGCATGATGTTGCCAAACTGGTCAAATATTTCATCATGAAGTTATAACCTGCATGAAAAGACTCTTTAAAATTGCCGTATATACTTTTGTAGCAATCATTGTGATTGTTTTCGGTTTGTCCCTGACTCTTGATTCAATCGTGAAATCAAACATTGAATCAACCGGCAGTGAACTGCTTCAAACCAATATGACGGTTGACCGGGTCAGTCTCTCTCTTTTTCAGCGTCATGGATCTCTAAATGGTATACAAATTGAGAATCCTGAAGGTTTTGAATCCGGTGATGCCCTGCGAATTCACTCAATTAACATCCGTATGAACCCGTTTTCATTACTGGCAGGCACCGTGGTAATTGAAGAACTGGAAATTCAGAATCTTGAAATATTTTTCCAACTCTGGGCGACCGGCAGTAACCTTGGCCGCTTAAGAAGCAATCTGCAGGAACAGGTTCCGGAGCCGGATGACACCGATACCAGAAACATCATAATCGACCGTTTTCTGATGCAGGAAACATCATTGACCGTTCATGTAGATGTGGAAGATGTTGACCCATTTACTGCAACGCTGTCGCAGGTTGAACGTACCGGTATCGGAAGAGATGAAGAAACGGATTTAAACGGGGTGATGAAGATAGTACTTGATGAAATCCTCCGGGAAGCTGCCCGGGAAGGACGAAACATCATGCTCCGGGAAGGAGGCAGGCGGTTACTCGACCAGGCTGAGGACGCGATCAGAAACCTTTTCGAATAATCACATGATGCGGTTCTAAATTCTGCTGATATTTATTATTATCAGCCATCATGTCGATTCGGAATACCTTCTACAAATCACTGCTTATTCTTGCACTGCTTGGTATTGTCATATACTTCATCCTGCTGGGTTTCGGTGCTGATTCAGAATTCGGGTGGCTTGTTGTTCTGTTTTTTATCGGTTTGGCCATCGGTATCCGGATATCTCCAAAATTAAAGGGCTTTTCATTTACTATCTGGGTATTTGCTGCTGTTGCCTGGGCAATGTACTACCCGGCATCTATAAGCGAAATTCATGGGTACAATACCGAAGGATTGATCGTCCCGCTGATTCAGTTAATCATGTTTGGCATGGGAACTTCGCTGAGCCTGAAAGACTTTGCCGGTGTTGTCAAAATGCCCAAAGGAGTGATTATCGGAATCCTGTGCCAGTACAGCATTATGCCAATCGTAGGGGTCAGCCTCGCGATAACATTTGGATTTCCGGCAGAGATTGCAGCCGGTATCGTATTGATCGGATCCTCACCAGGTGGTGTTGCGTCTAATGTGATGGCATTCATCGCCAGAGGAAATCTGGCCTTATCCGTCACACTAACTGCCGTTTCCACACTGATGGCTCCCCTGGTTACTCCCCTTCTGATGCAAACATTTGCCGGACAGTTCGTTCCGATCGATTTTTACAGTATGATGATGAGTATCATAAATATGGTCATCCTCCCTATCGCCGGTGGGCTCATATTCAACCGTGTATTCAGGGGCAGAGCTCAATGGCTGCACAAAGCTATGCCGGTAGTTTCCATGGCGGGGATCGTCATCATTTTGGCAGTGATCACAGCAGCCGGCCGTGACCATTTGCTGAGTATCGGTTTACTTCTGATCCTGGCGGCGATCATACACAATGCTGCGGGTTACCTTCTCGGCTACTGGGGATGCAGGTTAACAGGTATGGATCGGCAGTCATCACGAACGATCGCATTTGAGGTTGGAATGCAGAATGGCGGATTAGCATCTGGTATCGCAGTGGAAATGGGCCGGATAGCAACAATGGGACTTGCACCCGCAGTTTTCGGCCCATGGATGAATATCTCAGGATCTTTCCTAGCCAACTGGTGGCGAGACAGGCCTGTTGAAGGTGGTGAACTGGATTGAAAGCGTACATTTCTCAGGTTGTATGACTTGATGAAAATGATTGCTGTGATTAAAGGACACCCCTCAG
>SLKH01000010.1 GCA_007134665.1 Balneolaceae bacterium | reverse complement strand
TCCTTTTTTTCGGCTATTCATTCTATTTTGACATCACTAACCTGAGTGATACAATTTTTACCGTTTTACTCGTGGTTTTTACAATAAATGTCGGATTAATCTTTCTGCAGAAAAAACAGATTAGTGAGCTGATTGATTATTATCGTTCAGTATAAACAGGGTTATAGTTAATCTTACTGCACTACCGATGGCAGATCCCCAACCAATCATTATTCGCCCATCACTTTATCATCAATCTGTTGCCGGTTTTTTGGTGATTGCTCATCGGGGTGCCAGTTTTAAGTTTCCTGAAAATACTATGATTGCCTTTCAAAAAGCGTATGAAATGAAAGCGGATATGATTGAATTAGATGTTCAGCTTTCAAAGGATGGAGTTCCGGTGATTTATCATGATTCACAACTGGAGAGTAAAACAGATGGGATTGGATTAGTTAACAGCTTGACATGGAATGAATTACAGAAACTGGATGCAGGTTCCTGGTTCGACAGAACGTTTAAAGGCCAGCGAATTCCAACACTCGAAGAAGTTCTTAAGTGGGCTGAGAATAAAATTTCAATCAATATCGAAATTAAAAAAGAAGCTGCTGATACCGGGACAAAAGGCGAAGTAGAAAGAAGTGTGATTGAGCTGGTGCGTCTTGCCGGAATGGAGAAACACGTACTCATTTCAAGTTTTTCATATGAATCGGTTTTACGTATCAAAGAACTGGCACCGGAACTCGCAACCGGTTTACTCTACGACAATAAACTATTAAAAAAACAACCGGCAGAACTTGTAGAAATATATCAGGCAGATTCATTTAACTGTAAATGGAGAGAGCTTAAAAGATCCTGGAGAAAGGAACTACAACAAAAAAAAATACCTGTATTTATCTATACTGTAAATCACCCATTCTGGATGAAAAAACTTATTCGATCTGGAATAAACGGTATTTTTACTGACAAACCGGACCTGTTAAGAGATGTGGTATTGAAATCAGCCGGAAAGCCCGGCTCCATCTGAATTAATTAAATAAGGCCTAACGACTTTTTTGGGTTAAAAAAAGGGATACAAACTTTGAAGTAAATAAGGTAAGTTTCTCATTCAAGTTTGAATGCTATTCAGGAACCTGCTATTTTCAATATCCATCAATCAAGTCCTCTGTTTACATGTCTACAAAATATATATTTGTTACCGGTGGGGTAACATCATCGCTGGGAAAAGGTATCATCTGTGCATCTTTAGGCCGGTTGTTGGTTGCCCGTGGCCTTAAAGTAACCATTCAAAAACTGGATCCTTATATCAATGTGGATCCGGGAACGATGAATCCGTATGAACATGGAGAAGTCTATGTAACCGATGACGGTGCTGAAACTGATCTTGATCTCGGGCATTATGAACGGTTCCTTGATATTACTACATCTCAAGCTAACAATGTGACAACCGGCCGGGTTTATTATGATGTCATTAACAAGGAAAGGCAGGGAGCCTATCTTGGGAAAACTGTCCAGGTAATCCCTCATATAACAGATGAAATTAAATCACACGTAATGCAACTGGGAGAATCCGGCAATTATGATGTGGTGATTGTTGAAATCGGCGGTACTGTCGGTGACATTGAAAGCTTGCCTTACATCGAAGCAATGAGGCAAATGCGCTACGATGTGGGGAGACATAATACTTTATCCATTCACCTGACACTGGTACCTTATCTTGCTGCTGCCGGCGAGCTCAAGACCAAACCGACACAACATTCAGTGAAAACCTTGTCAGAAAGTGGATTAAGTCCGGATATCATTGTATGCCGTTCTGAATATCCACTTGATATGTCGCTTCGCCAGAAAATTGCCCAATTTTGTAATGTTGAACTGCCGGATGTAGTTGCATCGCTGGATGCGGAAACAATTTATGAAGTGCCACTTTTAATGCAAAGAGAGGGGCTTGACACACGCGTTATTGAAAAACTATCTCTGGGTGGAAAAGAAGCCGACCTGGAACACTGGACTGAATTTGTGGAGAAAATTAAAAGTCCAAAGTATAAAGTTAGAATTGCACTGGTTGGGAAATATGTTGAACACCATGATGCATATAAATCAATCGTTGAAGCGCTGATTCATGGTGGTGCTGAGAATGATACCAAAGTTGTAATCGAGTGGATACAGTCTGATTTTATCACGAAAGAGAATGTTAAAAGAAAGCTGGAGAATATCAGTGGAATTCTTGTAGCTCCCGGCTTTGGTGACAGGGGAATTGACGGGAAACTTGAAGCTGTACGTTACGCACGGGAGAATAAAATCCCATTTTTCGGGATCTGCCTGGGAATGCAATGTGCCGTTATAGAGTATGCAAGAAATATTGCAGGTAAAAGTAAGGCTGACAGTACTGAATTCAATGATTCCTCTGAATACCCGATAATTGATTTAATGCCAGATCAGAAAGATCTTCAGGAAACAGGAGGCACTATGAGGCTTGGTAAATACGATTGTAAACTGAGGCCCGGGAGTTATGCCCATCTTGCTTATGGCAGCGAGCTGATTGATGAGAGGCACAGACACCGATATGAAGTAAATAATGAACTTCGCCATGACCTGGAATCTGCTGGCCTTGTTTTTTCAGGAATCAATCCGGAAAAAGACCTTGTGGAAATAATAGAGATTGAAGATCACCCCTGGTATGTCGGGGTTCAGTTCCATCCTGAATTAAAAAGCACTGTTGGCAAGCCTCACCCGCTTTTTACTGCTTTTATTGAGGCATCTCTTGAAAAATCATTAGCTGGTTCGGATGTCGGAGTAAAAGCTGAAGAAGCAAAAGAAACGGTCTGATTTTGGAAGCTGATCGTTACAGGGGAAAGCTTCGAATCAGATCATGTGGCCTTTTAATTGAAAATGATCAGATTTTACTTGTTAAACTGCTCTCTCCTGTAAACAAAAAACCGGTTTGGCTGCCACCGGGTGGAGGAGTAACAATCGGAGAATCACTTGAATCAGCGGTAAAGCGGGAATTTCATGAGGAAACCGGGCTGCAAATCGAAACTCAAGGATTAAAAATCGTCCACGAACTGATCAAACCTCCGTTTCATTCGATTGAGATGTATTTTCACTGCCGGGCTACCGGGGGGCATTTAAAACTTGGTCGTGACCCCGAATATCGAAAGACGGATCAGATACTGCTTGACCTGAAATTTATACCTGTCCGGGAACTTGGAAAGTATGACATGTATCCTGAAATAATTCGTAAAGAGATCAACGGTATCGTGAATGGTAATTTGAATGTACTGCATTCCAAAACAGTTATGTCCGCTGAAGAATGACTTGTATTTTTAACGGGTAAAAAGCAAGGTTAATAGTTACATATGTATAATTTTGAGTTATGAAGTATCTGGTGTTCGTTTTTACAGCATTTTCAATTATGATTGCTTGCACAGAGGTTGAGAAAGTTATGATTCTTCATGATATCAATGGGTATACGTTTCAGCAGGATGATCTTGTAGAATTTGAGGCCATGGCCATTCAGAATGGTAAAGTTGTAGCGATTGGAACCATGGCTGAAATGGCGATGGATTTTCCTGATGCAAATCATATATCTGGTAATGGATATACTGTATTGCCCGGATTAATTGATGCCCATGCACATGTGATGGGGTTGGGTTTTCAGGAACTTAATATTGATGTATCGGGCATTGAATCACTTGAAGGGACTTTACAAAAAGTTTCGGAATTCGCAGCAGATAATCCTGACATTGAATGGCTGACCGGCCGGGGCTGGAATCAGGTATTATGGGAGTCAAATGAATTCCCGGATGCCAACGATCTTGATTCTGTTTCCGATGGGCGTCCCATATGGCTTACCCGGGTAGATGGCCATGCCGGATGGGCAAATCGTGCAGCTATGGATCTCGCCGATATCTCCAGCGAAACGGAAGATCCTCAGGGAGGGAGAATTATCCGGAATGGCGATGGAGAAGCAACCGGCATATTCATAGATACAGCAATGGATTATATCCGTGAAATAATACCGGAGAGAACGAGCCTTGAAAGAGAAACAGCACTGGAACTGGCGACTGAAAAGATGGTATCAAATGGGATCACCTCTGTCCATGATGCACGAATTGACGAAGTCGACTGGGAACTTTATACCCGTTTTGCAGATCAGGGGCGATTGAAGGCCAGGATTTATGCCATGATTGGTGGAACGGGAGCCACTTTCGACAAGCTGGCTAAAAATGGCCCGGTTGAAAATTATGCCGATCACATGCTTGCTCTTCGAAGTGTGAAAATATCGGCAGACGGTGCACTTGGCAGCCGGGGTGCAGCATTGCTGGAAGAATATGATGATGACCCCGGCAACAGGGGGCTCTTATTTTATGACCAGGGTGAACTCAACGAAATGGTATTTAAAGGGGCATCGCTGGGATTTCAGATGAATATTCATGCCATCGGTGATGCAGCGAATCGCCAGGTGCTGAATGCATTTGAATTTATTAAAAGAGAATTGGAGAACGGTGATCTCAGGCACAGAATTGAACACGCCCAGGTTGTTCATCCTGATGATATCCCCCGCTTTGCTGAATTAGGTATTATTGCCTCCATGCAACCTACCCATGCAACCAGTGATATGAATATGGCTGAAGGCCGGGTTGGTAATGACAGAATTCAAGGTGGTTATGCCTGGCGAACATTTTTGAACCAGGGAACGGTTATTGCAGGTGGTTCGGATTTTCCTGTCGAAGCAGTAAACCCGTTTTACGGACTCTATGCAGCGGTTACACGCCAGGATTTTAATGGAAATCCACCGGGTGGCTGGTATCCTGAACATTCATTGAGCAGGGAGGAGGCATTAAAAATTTTTACAGTAAATGCTGCATATGCTGCACATCAGGAAGAGATCATCGGTTCGCTTACTCCAGGCAAGTATGCCGATTTTATCATGATCGATAAAGATTACTTTAAAATTGAAACTTCGGATATCTGGAAAATAAATATTCTCGAAACCTGGGTTGCAGGTGAAAGAGTATACACGTCATATTAAATTTATGAACATACGAGTAGAACAGTTAAATCCTGTAATCGGCGATCTTGAAGGAAATGTGAAACAAATCCTGGCATCTCTCAAAAAAGCCCAAAAAAGTGGTGTGGACCTGTTGATCTTGCCTGAGATGGTGCTTACCGGTTATCCCGTACAGGATCTTCTTGAGAATGAAACTTTCAGAAATACATGTTATAAAGCCAATAACTCAGTGATTAAGCATACCGGTGATACTGCATTACTGTTTGGTTCATTGACAAAAAACATATCCGGTATCGGAAGAAAAATATTTAATTCAGCCATTCTGTGCCATAAAGGTAAATTGGTCGGGAAGGTTGATAAAACTCTGCTGCCTACTTACGATATTTTTGATGATCTTCGGTATTTTGAACCCAACAAACATTTTGAATGTATTGAGTTTCAGGGAGTGAAACTGGGTGTGACGATTTGCGAGGATATCTGGTACAATCAGAATGAAGTTCAGTACCATTACTATAAGGTTAACCCTGCTGCTGAGTTAAAAAAACTGGGTGCACAGGCAATTATTAATATATCTGCATCACCATATACTAAAAATAAACATGAAAACCGGTTGCACATGCTGGTTAAACATGCCCGTAATCTCTCGTTGCCAATTTTTTATAGTAATCAAACAGGTGTACAAACAGATGTCGTTTTTGATGGTGATAGCCTGGTACTTGACAGTAAAGGCAATCTTGTTTCTCTGACTGAACCATTTAAGCCCGGCTATACAGATGTAAGCTGGGATCCGGGTTTGGGTTATATACATTCAAAACACAGAAACCAAAAAATCAGGAGAGATAAATATTCGCGAATTTTAGGGGCAATAAAAGCAGGCATTCGTGATTATCTTGAGAAGACAGGGGTAGCCGGTAATTTGGTATTAGGACTAAGCGGGGGGATTGATTCAGCACTGGTTGCCGTACTTGCAGTTGAAGCTATCGGTAAGTCGAATGTGACTGCGTTATCCATGCCGGGTGAATTTTCAAGCCAGGGCAGTGTGGATGATGCTGAAAAACTGGCTCAGAACCTGGGAATAAAAATTCATCGTGTAACAATAAATAGTATTTTTGACTCTTTTAATGAAACACTGAAACCCCTGTTTTCCAAAACAAAGTTTGGTGTTGCTGAGGAAAACTTGCAAAGCAGAATCCGGGGTGCTCTTTTGATGGCTTATTCCAATAAATTCGGGCCTATACTGCTGACTACAGGCAATAAATCTGAACTTGCTGTTGGATATGCAACCCTTTATGGTGACATGAATGGCGGGCTGAATCCTATCGGTGATTTGTATAAGACCGAAGTATTTGAATTTTGTGAGTGGCTGAATAAAACTTACTATCAGAAAGAAGTTATACCACAGGAAATTATGGATAAACCCCCAAGTGCTGAATTAAGGCCCGGTCAAAAAGATTCTGATTCTTTGCCTGAATATCATATTCTTGATGATATTCTCTGGAGATATATTGAATTACAGCAGGATGTTGAGCAAATTATTGACGATGGAGGCCATGATGAAAATGTGGTTAAAAAGGTCATCAGATTAACGGATTACAGTGAATTCAAACGTTATCAGGCACCACCCGTGCTCAAACTTTC
>SLKH01000141.1 GCA_007134665.1 Balneolaceae bacterium | reverse complement strand
AGATAATCGAATGAGAGGAGAGAAGCTTCTTGAATTATTTAGACAATATTGATCGTAGATGTGCATAATAAAGAAGAAGCCCTGTCGGATTACCTTACAGGGCTTAATGTGGGTGCTACTGGATTCGAACCAGTGACCTCTACCGTGTCGGGGTAGCGCTCTAAACCAACTGAGCTAAGCACCCATGTAAATCAATATAAATTTTTGTACCTGCTGGTTGTGCTGCTGGATTCGAGCCAGTGATCTTCCCGACATGCTTGTCGGGACGCTCTAAACCAACTTAGCCAAAAACTACTTTAGCCAAAAACTACTAAAGACTTCAACTAATATAGGAAGGATTGATTGTCTGATGCAAAAGGAAATGTAACTTTACTTTTAGCTCTATCAGAACATTTGTATTTTACCGGCTTAACATTGAATTGAAATTATGGTCAATCGACGAGAAGTAAGGGAAGTTGTTCTGCAGGCGTTATATGCATTTGAAGTAGGGGACAACCCAGCTGGTGAAATCCGGAAATATATTTTAAAAGAAAAGCTGGGTAAAGATTCTGAAGCACTGAAATTTGCAGAAAAACTGTTTCTGCGTACAGTTGATATGCAGGATGAACTCGATTCTATCATTGAAGAGCAGATTAAAAACTGGGAAATTAACAGGCTGGCAGTGATCGACAAACTAATTCTGCGTATAGCGATTTGTGAATTCCTGCGGTTTGATGATATCCCGACCAAAGTTACCATCAATGAGGCTATTGAACTGGCAAAAAATTATTCAACTCAGAAAAGCGGTAAATTTGTAAACGGTATTATTGATGCTGCACTGGGTATATTGAATGAACAAGGCCGAATTCAAAAAAAAGGGCGCGGATTAATCGAATCGCCCCGAAAATAATCTATGTTACGTGTCAAAGGAAGAAAAAATTATTGCTATTGGTGATATTCATGGCTGTTGCAGATCAGTCAGGGCTCTACTCGATAAACTGAACGGCTATGATGATTATCTTCTGTTGTTTGTAGGCGATTACATCGACCGCGGACCTTGTTCAAGAGAGGTTGTGGATCTTATGCTTGAACTGGAACAGGAAAGGGAATGTATTTTCTTGAGGGGAAATCATGAACAAATGTTACTGGACGCAGTCGACCGTGACAGGGCCGGTTTATGGCTTCATAATGGTGGTGATACAACACTTCGTTCCTATAAGCTTGATGCCGGTAACATGGATTTTCCTGAAGAACATCTTGAATTTTTCCGGAACACAAAACTTTACTATGAAACCGATCAATATTTTTTTGTCCATGCAGGTATACCTGCTCATCAGACCATCAGCCAAAGTCTTGCAGACCCTGAATCACTGAAAGAATTTTTGTGGACAAGAGATCATATCAATTCAATTGAAACCCCGTGGGAAAAAAAAGTCATCTTTGGACATACTCCCCGGACGATACCTATCGAAAGAGAAAATATGATCGGTATTGATACCGGATGTGTCTATTCTTCGCTGGGATACGGAAAACTTACAGCTCTTCTGCTGCCGGAAGAACGGATCATTCAACAATTCTCACTGGATAACGACTAATACAACAATCGATAAATGAGTTTAAAATGTGGTATCGTTGGTTTGCCCAACGTAGGAAAATCTACGCTTTTTAACGCCCTGAGTAATGCAGGAGCTGAATCGGCAAACTTTCCATTCTGTACGATCGACCCGAATATTGGCCTTGTACCGGTTCCGGATGAGCGTTTATACAAACTTTCGGAACTTGTTAATCCCAAATCAACCATACCTGCAAGTATAGAATTTGTGGATATTGCCGGCTTGGTAAAAGGAGCATCAGAGGGAAAAGGAAAGGGTAATGCCTTTCTGTCTCACATTCGGGAAGTTGACCTGATTATTCATGTTGTACGCTGTTTTGACGATCCGGATGTAATTCATGTAGAAGGGTCCGTTGATCCAGAAAGAGACATTCATATCATTGAGGATGAATTGATTCTGAAAGATCTTGAGTCGGTGGAAAAAAGAGTTGAAAACCTGAAGAAACAGGCCAAGAGCGGAGATAAAAAAATTGCAGCTCAGTTACATATTGTTGAATCACTCAGGGATCACCTTGCAGATGGCCATTCAGCCCGCAACTTCAAAAGGGGTGCGGATGAAACATCAGCATTTCGCGATCTCTTTCTTTTGTCAGATAAACCGGTTTTGTATGCCTGTAATGTTGCTGAATCGGATATCAACGAAGGTAATCAGGAAGTGGAAATAGTTAAAGAAATTGCATCCGAATACGATGATCAGGTTGTTACATTTTGTGCCAAAATAGAAGCCGAAATTGCCGAACTTGATGAAGATGAAAAGGAGATGTTTCTCGAAGAGCTTGGTGTTGAACATTCGGGGCTGGATCGTCTGATCCGGGCGGCTTATGATAAGCTTGGATTAATCACCTATTTTACAGCCGGTGAAAAGGAAGTCCGGGCGTGGACAATCAAAAGAGGAACAAAAGCTCCACAGGCAGCAGGAGTCATCCATTCAGATTTTGAACGTGGTTTTATTCGTGCAGAAACCATTGCTTATAACGATTATGTGAATCTTGGTTCAGAAAAAGCAGCACGTGAAGCCGGGAAAATGCGTCAGGAAGGAAAAGATTATGTTGTTAAAGATGGGGATGTTATGCTCTTCAGGTTTAATGTCTGACTAAAAGAAATGTAGACTAATCAGCTAAAACAGATGATTATTCTTCATCTATAGTATCAATTGATTCGATTACATCGACAATTCTGAATTCTGCTGTATCAGCCGGTGCACGGTATGGGTTTATCCTGTCATGGATGATCCAGGCATCAGGATATTTAAATTTGATCAGCCGGGAAAGTTCTATTGCACGTTCCCGGTCACTGAAATCTCCGACTCTGACCCTGTAATAAGGCTGACGATAGTGGATATAGCCACGTGGGGAATAGTCTGAAATCCTCATTTCCGCCCATTCTTCAAATTCGGCAAGGGTACTATCAGCTAATTCAACATCACGCGTGGATAAAATTTGAATTCGAAAACCCTGGTATATATCAACTTCCTGTTCTTCAACCTGCTGCAGATAAAAATCAGGTAGATCGTGTGAAAGAGAAACGAAAAGATCACTCATCTGACTTCTGGTTTGATATAACTGTTGTTCCTCATCACTCATATCTTCAAATGCTGCCTCTTCAAGATAGGCTTCCATTAGTTCGTCCGAGAGGTCAAAGATTGCAAATGGTTCCCGTTCAACTTCTTCCTGGTCGTCTCTGTCGGATTCAGCAGTGGGTTCGGGTGTTGCACATGCATAACCCATGATTAGTGTGATGACTATTATTGCTGTAAGTTTGGTAAATCTGTTCATTGTTTAGTAGCCGGCCGGATGCCAGGTCGTTTTGATTTCCTGAAATTCAAGGATATGATAAGGATTTTGAATATTATCTGTGTACCAATCATCCTCAAACGTGTGATATACCCGTTTAATATTTAAAGCCGCATTTTCATCAATTTGTTTCCGTATCTCTTTTTCAGAGTTAGTACCCCAGATAGCATTCAGATCCATATGTTTTGTTAAATGTGGAATTAACTCATTCCTGTATCCTGAAAGTATATTAACGACTCCGCCCGGAACATCTGATACATGTACTATTTCACCAAAAGTTATGGCTGACAGTGGATTTTCTTCCGATGCAAGTATTATACAACTGTTGCCTCCGGCAATTACCGGAGCAACCATACTTATCAGTGCAGTTAACGGACTTGAATCCGGTGCTAATAAACCAACGACTCCGGACGGTTCAGGATTGCTGAAATTAAAATGGTTACTTGCAACCGGATTAATACTTCCGAAAATTTGCTGATATTTATCTGTCCAGCCGGCATAATAGACAAGTCTGTCAACAGCTGTTTCCGTTTCAAGAATAGCTCTTGATTTCTTCAGGCCTGTATTCATGAGCTCGTTAACAAACTGCTCTTTTCGTCCTTCAAGCATTTCGGCAATCCGGTAAATGATTTGTCCACGATTATAGGCACTTCGTGAACTCCATCCGGGGAATGCACTTCGTGCAGCAACCACAGCTTCACGAATATCTTTACGTGAACAACGACAGGCATTAGCTATCAAATCTCCACTCTGATTCTTTATTTTATATGTGTGTCCGGATTCACTCCGCGGAAACTGGCCGCCCACATACGTCTTGTATGTTTTTAAAACGTTAATTCTGTTTGACATAAATTCCGATCTCAGTTTTAGAATTTAAACGATGCCGAACGATTTCGGTACAAAAAAGGCCTAACGACTTTTTTTGGTTAATTATTCTGCAATGTTACATATGGATACAATCCGTGCAGGCCGCCTTCGCGGCCAATACCGCTTTCATTAAAACCACCAAATGGGGATGCCGGATCAAATTTATTATAAGTATTTGACCAGACCACCCCGGAACGCATCTCACTTCCGGCCTTGTATACTTTTGATCCTTTATCTGACCATATGCCACCCGCAAGCCCGTAGGGTGTATTATTTGCCTTTTTAATGGCCTCATCGGGCGTACGGAATGTCTGTACTGTCAGTACAGGACCAAAAACCTCTTCACGCACTATCCTGTCTGATTGGGATACATTAGTAAATAGTGTTGGTTTACAATAGAATCCATTTTCAGGTAATTCTTGACCGGACTGATACATTGTTGCTCCTTCTTCCTGGCCGATTTCAAGGTATCTATTGATTTTATTTAACTGGTCCCGTGAATTGATAGCACCGATATCGGTATTTTTGTCTAATGGATCTCCCAAAATGAGCATCTCCATTCTGTCTTTTAACTTCTGAATAAATTGATCTGCAATATTTTCCTGTACTAGCAGCCGGGACCCTGCACAACAGACATGACCCTGGTTAAAGAAAATAGCATTGATAACACCTTCAACAGCCTGATCGACAGGGGCATCATCAAAAATTATATTTGCACCTTTGCCGCCGAGTTCAAGAGTGTATTTTTTGTTTGTACCTGCTATATCATTCAGAATGATTTTTCCCACTTCAGTTGAGCCGGTAAATGCGATTTTATCAACATCCGGTTGATTAACGATCAATGAACCGGTTTGGCCGGTACCTGTAACGATATTAATAACACCGTCAGGTAAATCAGCATCATTACATAGCTCAGCAAATTTCAAAGCCGTTATGGGAGTTGTTTCAGCAGGCTTGAGAATAATTGTATTACCAGTTGCAAGGGCAGGGGCAATTTTCCAGGCCAGCATTAATAAAGGAAAATTCCAGGGGATGATTTGTCCGCATACACCAATCGGACTGGCGATTCTTCCCGGAAATGCATAGTCCAGTTTATCCGCCCAACCGGCATAGTAAAAAAAGTGAGCAGCCACAAGAGGAATATCTACATCTCTCGACTCTCTGATTGGTTTTCCGCCATCCATGGATTCAATGACAGCAAATTCCTTTGCACGTTCCTGAATCATGCGGGCAAGCCGAAAAATGTATTTACCCCGATCCTTACCGGGGAGAGCAGACCAGTAATTGAACGCTTTCCTTGCACTTTTAACTGCGAAATCTACATCTTCAGTGGTTCCTTCTGCAAACTCACAAAGCAACTCACCGATGGCAGGGTTAAAACTTTTCAAATACCTGCCTTTTGCAGGTTTAACAAACTTGCCGGCAATAAAGTGATCATATTTACTATTGATTTCAACAGAATCAATACTTTCAGGTGATTCACTATAATTCCAGAAGGAAGTGAAATCAGGTGTACGATCAGCATTTGGTGAAGCAGGTTTTAAGGAACCCATCTTATCATCAGGTTTATCGGAATTATTTTCGATCTCTGACATCATGGAATAGTGTCTGAAGGTTAGTCATTAGATAGATAATCGGCATTTTGATATGCTCCGGATTCCTGTTTCAAAATCTGCATAAGCAGGTCGTTGATTAAAGAACTGGCGCCAAATCTAAATAAATCCGGAGTAAGCCAGCCGCTGCCCAATGTTTCATTTACCATCACCAGGTACTGGATCGCCTGTTTGGCTTTCCGAATACCACCGGCCGGTTTCATGCCGATTTTTTGTCCGGTTTCTAAAAAGTGATCCCGGATTGTTTCAAGCATGACAAGAGTGGCTGCCTGGGTTGCAGCAGGAGAGATTTTCCCTGTTGATGTTTTAATAAAATCGGCACCTGCCTGAATTGCCAACTGGCTCGCTCTTCTTACATTTTCAAGGGTTCCAAGTTCACCTGTTTCAAGGATGACTTTCAGGTGAATATCGTCGCATATTTTTCTGACAGCAGCGATTTCATCAAAAACATAATTATAATTTCCCTGCAGAAACTCACCTCTTGAAATTACCATATCGATTTCATCGGCTCCCTGATCAATGGCAAAGCGGGTTTCATCAAGTTTGTTTTCCAAATTTGTCAACCCAGCTGGAAATGCTGTGGCCACACTTGCTACCCTGATTCCGGTTTCTTCGAGTTCCTGTTTTGCAAGAGACACCAAACGAGGATAAACACAAACAGCTGCAACGGTCGGGAGATCAGTGAAACCGGGACAGGGATGTATCGCTTTACGACATAGCTGAATTATTTTTCCGTTAGAATCTTTCCCTTCGAGGGTGGTCAGGTCAATAAGGCTCAGGCACAGTTT
>SLKH01000314.1 GCA_007134665.1 Balneolaceae bacterium | reverse complement strand
TCTGGAAACGCACCATTGCCACACAGATGGCAGAAGCTGAACTGGAGTTCACCAATGTGACGATAACGGCCTCATCCGGCGGCACATCGGCTGATTTCAGGGCAAATGGAAAAAAGATTTTAAATCCCGGATACTTCAGGGCCTATGTCGAGGGTAGTGATGACCCGGAAGCAGAACTTGAAAACCAGGAGATTTTTCTGCCGGATATGGGTAAAGGGGACAATACCGAATTGCATGACCTGGAATCAATCAGTCATGAGACTAAACCGCCTGCCCGCTTTACTGAAGCTACCCTGGTAAAGGAGCTTGAAAAACGGGGAATTGGACGACCAAGTACCTATGCTACGATTATCAGCACGATCCAGGACCGGGGATATGTAAAAACAGAAGGAAAAACCTTGATACCCACATTTACTGCTTTTGCCGTTACTTCTTTACTGGAAAATAATTTTCCTGAACTGGTTGACAGTGACTTTACTTCAGAAATGGAAAACAAACTGGATCAGATTGCCCAGGGTGATTATGACCCGATCGTTTATCTCTCTGAATATTACAAGGGAGAAGATGGACTGAAAGCAAAGGTAGATTCCAGGGAAGACAAAATAGAGCCTCAAAAAGCCAGAAAACTTGACCTGCCGATTGAAGGGCTGAACGGCATCGGTGTTTTTGTTGGTAAGTTCGGGCCGTATATCCGGTCAAAGGCTGATGATGAAGAGATCTCTACTTCCCTTCCGGTCGACCTGGCTCCGGGTGACATCACCATCGCCAAATTACAGGAACTGCTTGAAGCCGAAGAAAAAGGCCCTGAATCGCTCGGTAAACACCCGGAAACCGGTGAAGAAATTTTTGTGCTCACAGGCCGCTTCGGCCCATATGTTCAGCTTGGCGAAGTATCGGATGAAAATAAAAAACCGAAAAGAGTATCCCTGTTAAAGGGAATGAAACCCGATGATATAGATCTGGAACTTGCTTTAAAATTGCTTGAATTACCCCGATCACTCGGTAAACACCCGGAAACCGGAAAGGAAGTAAAAGCCGGTGTCGGCAGATATGGCCCTTACGTAGTTCATGATGGCACCTTTAAATCTTTGAATAAACAGGATAACGTTTTAACAGTTGAACTTGACCGGGCTGTAGAGCTGCTTAAACAGAAAAAGAAAAGTGGCCGAAGTGCAGAAATCAAAGAACTTGGCCAGCATCCGGAAAATAACGAACCGATACGGGTCATGGACGGCCGGTATGGGCCATATCTTAAATACGGCAAAAAAAACGTTTCTCTCCCAAAAGAGATAAAACCTGAAGAAGTAACTCTGGATCAGGCAGTTGAAATTATCTCACAAAAAGGCAAGAAATAATACAGGTTGATACTGCACTTTTCAGAAAGTATTATATTTTATATCAATGCGTTATCCCGGTAATGATTCCGGGGATCTTTAAAAATAAATACAAAAAATCTGTTGATTCATTTTTTGTGTATCGTGAATTAGATCTCAATTTTTTGGGTTTTAACAGATGTAAGGATTTCTGAAAAGCAGCCATGGAAAAAAAATCCGACTATCACTTCAAATATCCCCCCAATATCCATGAATTGGATCTTGCCACCATGGTCAGTATGTACAGAGCAAGAGGTGAGCCCAGAAATGCAGCCCCAGGCAAATATCTTGCATGCAGTATTACGCGTAATTTGCTTAAGGAGGGAAAATGGTGGTTCGGATTGTATTATAGTCAGAAAGCCTGGGATTCACTTCTTACCAAAGATTCAGAAGGCTATCCGATTACAGAAGCAGAGCTCAATATTCTCGGATTGGTGATTGCATCGGGAGAAGAACCGCCTCATCGGGAATACATAGAAAAAAACTGTGGTGCCATTCCAAAATTGGCCTACCTGATTGTGAACGACCTGAAGCAGTTCGGTTTCCTTGAAGAAGATGAACACGGGTTTCTTTCCATTACATATGCCGGTGAAAAAGCATTGCAGGGAATCTGTCGAAGAATTTATGGGAAACGATTTATTGTCGACATGCTTACCGGTTTCTCTTCAAAAGATGGCAATGAAATCGCTGGTTCGGGAAGACAGCGAGGCAGCGAACAGACTACATTATTTTAACCTGTATAATAATCAATGCCTGCATTACCCTTCGGGCCTGTTTCAGCCTGATAACCCATTGTTTTTCGAATCAAACTTTGGAAGGAAAATTCCGTTATTGATGTTATCTTTGTTCCCGTTTAACCTCAAATAGTTCTATATGGATTATAAATTTAACTAATAATCCATGATGAACTTGTCGGATTCTCGAAAAATTTTATTTTAGTAAAAAAAAGTAAATACTCCTTAAATGGATTATGCTCCGTTGGTTAATGCTATTCAGGAGGGAGATCAGGAAACAGCTAACCGATTGATTTCAGATGCTACACCAATCCTGATCCGAATGCTAAAGGTACGTATGAATGCTTCTCATGAAGATGCCGAAGATGCAGTACAAATGATGTTTTTATATGTTGTCAGGGCAATTAGGGAAGGGAGAATTGATAACCCGTCTGGACTTTTATCCTATATGGTTATGACCTGCAGACACAGTTATTTAAAGAAACTGGAAGGTTTTCAGCCTGAATTGCTGGATGAAGAAATCAAAGAACCTGTAGAAGAAGCCACTCAATTAAACAGGTTGCTTGATGAAGAAAAGGAACAGATTTATGCCGAATGTATTGAATCATTAAGAGATGACTACCGGGAATTTTATAGCTACTGGATTCGGCATTCCGACTCGAGTGCCAAGGAAATTGCTGATCACTTTGGAATCAGTGTAAATAATGCCTGGACACGCAAACACAGAATCGTTAAAACCCTGCAAAAATGTGTGGATTCAAAATTTTAACAATTTTTTTTGTAAGGATTTGGATTGAGGCCGATCATACTATTAGTGCATTGGGTTTCTTATTTATCAAAAACATCAAAGTAATGAACCATGAGAGATAAAGAGATATTAAAAAATATAGACCGCTATTTAAACGGAGAGATGTCTGTTGAGGAAGCAGATCAGCTATGGGGGGAGTTTCTCGAAAATCCGGAGCACCTCAGGCTTCTTGAAACTGAAGCGCATAGTCGCAGCTATTTTAAAAACAAGAATTCTAAAACAAGGCAGAGCATCAGTGGTGATGAATATGACCTTTATGAAAAATCTGCACCGGCCTACAAAAACTGGATTTATGCTGTAGCAGCTATACTTACAGTGATTCTTATGTACAATCTGATCAGCTCCGGGCCACAATCCGAATTTCATTCTGAATTACTGACTTCAATTTCTGCCATGGAAATGGCAACAATGGATGTTTACCGTACCACGAAAGAAGGGGCAGAAATACATGACCTGACCATAAACAGGGGATATGAAGCAGCCGTTTCAGGCAGGATAGACGAATCATTTAACCACTTATCATCACTACTGGAAGAGCCGTTACAACCGGCCCAGCGAGCTGTTGCAAACCTGAACATGGGAATTCTACACTTCAATAACTCTGATTTTGATTTAGCTACCGAAGCATTTTCTATCACTGCAAGTATAGAAGACATACCTGACTTTCTTCTTGAAAAAAGCATGTGGTTTCTGGCCCATTCACTTGCCAGGGAAGGAAAGTATCAGGAGTCTGTAAACTTGTTTACAGATATTTACCATCAAAATGGATTTTACCGGGAAGAAGCTGAAAAACTGATAAATTTGTTTGACTCACTATCCGGTGATTCTTGATTCCAGGTATCCCTGATACAACATTCAGTCGGGAATCATCTGTTTTTCACATTTTTCGACAATTCTGATACGGGAATTGGATCTACAAGATATTTTGTGTGTTTCATGAGTGCCTGATGAGTTCCAATTTTCAACTCCTGTTTACTTCGGGCCACTCTGACGTAATCACCATCCGAAAGCAATTTCCACCGCTGTTTATTATCACGAAAATAAATATCAAACAAAAAATGCAGAAATGTTTGCAGCCCCGGATCTTCAATCGGAACCAATACTTCTACCCTTGCATCAAGATTCCTATGCATCCAGTCGGCCGAACCCAATAAAAATTTCTTCTTTCCACCATTGCGAAAATAATAGCAGCGTGAATGTTCCAGGAATCGTCCGACAATTGCATACACTTCAATGTTTTCGCTCATCCCTTTTACACCTGGTATCAATCTGCACACACTTCTGACCAAAAATTTCATTTTAACCCCGGCATCAGATGCCTGATAGAGTTTTTGAATGATCAATGGATCTTCAAGATTATTCATTTTGGCAATAATCTCAGCGGGGCGTCCGGCTTGAGCCTCTTCTATTTCTCGATCGATGTATGACATGATACGTTCTCTCATAAACTTCGGAGCAACTATCAGTTTGCGGTACTTTTCAACCCGTGCATATCCCGTAAAGAGATTAAACAGATCTGATACATCAGCACTGATTTCTTCGTCAGTCGTGAAATATCCAAGATCTTCATATACCTGTGCCGTATCGGGATGATAATTTCCTGTCCCTATGTGAACATAACGACGCAATTCATCGCCCTCTTCTCTTACAACAATCGTAAGTTTGGAGTGGATTTTTAATCCTGGCAATCCGTACGATACATGAACTCCTGCTTTTTCAAGTTTTTGAGCCCAGGAAATATTTCTTTCTTCATCAAACCTTGCTTTCAATTCGATTAGCACGGCAACCTGCTTTCCCGATTCGGCAGCACGAATCAGTGCATGCATCACCTGGGAGTCACTTGAGGTTCGATATAATGTCTGTTTGATAGCAAGAACCTTTGGGTCATCCGCTGCATCTTCAACAAATTTTTGCGTTGAAGTTTCAAAACTGTGATATGGATGATGGACAATAAATTCACCTTTCCTGATAATTGTAAATATATCAGGTATCGGCTCATCCATTTCATGCCTGAAAACAGGATGCAGTGCAGGAATCCACGGCTCAAATTTTAATTTATCATAGCCTTCAAGAGTATATAATTCCACGCAGTCGGCCAATCCGATCGGCCCTTCCATCTCAATAAGATCTTCTTTCTTTACTTTCAGGTTCTTGATCAGATACTCTTTTACAGAATCTGGCATTTTCACATCCAGTTCCACCCTCACTACTTCCGAGAATCTTCTTTCGCGCAACTCATCCTCAATCATTTCAAGCAGGTCATCAGCCTCTTCTTCATTGCGCTCAAGATCAGCATTACGTGTAACCCTGAATATGTGTGCGGATATCACATCAAGGCCGGGAAAAAGTGCTTCCATCTTTGCATGAATGATGTCACTGATGGAGACCAGTAGCATTTGATCAGTATCTACATTAATCCATCTTGGCCGGTTTGCTGGTATCTTGATTCGTGCAAATAACTCAACATTCTCTACCGGGTCACGTAATTGAATTGCGAATGATCTGCTCTTGTTTGAAATAAACGGGAATGGGTGGGATTCATCGACAGCAAGGGGAGTAATTATCGGGTAGAGCAGCCTGTCAAAATATTCATCCGCCTTCTGTTTTTGTTTAGGGTTTAACTGATGATACTTCCTGATTTTAATTCCTGCCTGATCCAGGGCTGGTATGAGTTCTTTCAAAAAGCACTCCCTGTAATTTTCAATCATCTTCCGGACTTCTTTCCGGATTTCCATTAGTTGTTCTTCCGGGTTTCTGCCATCAACCGAAAGTTCCCGGACACCGGCATCAATCTGCCTCTTCAACCCCCCTACTCTTTTTTGAAAAAATTCATCCAGGTTAGAACAAACAATTCCGATAAACTTTACCCGCTCAAGCAGTGGGTTAGCCGTATTTAACGCTTCTTCAAGAACACGCCAGTTAAATTTGAGCCAGCTCAATTCATAATTGAAGAAATATTCACTACCGAATATTTTTAGTTCACTTGCACGCAGATCTTTCTTCAACCCCCTTTTTTTCAGTATTTCATTCTTTTTTGGATTGGTATATTTCTTCTTGCTCTTCTCGATAAGTACATCGATTGGATCAATCTTCTTGTTTAGATTTTTATTTTTTGATGTACTCATTTCAGAATTACCGGAGTTAAACGCATTTTCAGAAAGAAGTTAATTATTATACATTAACTAATAATAAACAACGTAACTTCATGATTGTACTTCTGATTATCTAATTCAGAAAAACATTCATAGAATGAAAACTAATCGGTTAACGTGCAGAACCCTTTATTAGATCCCTCCGATCACGAAGATACTTTTGAATACAACGTCAGGCCATCTTCCATTGATGAGTTTATCGGCCAGGAAAAAGTGATCCGGAATCTCAGTGTCTTTATTCAGGCAGCCAGAAAAAGAGGAGAGGCGCTGGATCATGTCATCCTTTCCGGCCCACCCGGCCTGGGTAAAACAACCCTGGCTTACATTATCGCACATGAGATGGGAGTTCAAATCCGTCCGACTACCGGCCCTGTTCTTGAAAAGCCGGGTGACCTTGCCGGCATGCTTACCAATCTTGAAGAGGGTGATGTTCTATTTATCGATGAAATTCATCGTTTGAACCCTGTAATAGAAGAGTATCTTTACTCGGCAATGGAGGATTACAAACTGGATATCGTCATCGACTCCGGGCCTAATGCACGTAGTGTTCAGATCGATCTTGCCAAATTTACCCTTGTTGGTGCAACCACCCGAAAAGGGCTCCTGACCGCCCCGCTTCGTGCCCGTTTTGGAAT
>SLKH01000019.1 GCA_007134665.1 Balneolaceae bacterium | reverse complement strand
CTGTGATCGGTAAGTCGGCCCTGCGGAAAATTATATGTCCTGATTTTAGCACTGCGATCCCCGGTTGAAACCTGGCTTTTCCGTTCCGCTGCCCTTTCAGCCCTCTGCTGTTCAAGCTCCATGTCATACAGCTTGGTTCTGAGCATGATAAGTGCTTTTTCCTTGTTCTGATGCTGAGAGCGCTCTTCCTGGCACTCGACAACCACACCGGAAGGTTCATGCGTCAGCCGTATCGCTGAATCGGTTTTATTCACATGCTGGCCACCTGCTCCACTTGAGCGAAAAGTGTCGACCCGTATATCCGACATATCCACTTTTACATCCACCTCCTCTGCTTCAGGCAAAACAGCAACGGTTGCTGCTGATGTGTGCACCCTGCCCTGGGACTCCGTTTCCGGAACCCGCTGTACACGGTGTACACCGCTTTCATACTTCATCTCACCATATACATCATCTCCCTTCAGGCTGAATACAATATCTTTGAACCCGCCCATATCACCTTCGTGAAGTGATAAAAGTTCAAGTTTCCATTTTCTCGAATCGGCGTACCTTCGATACATATCAAACAGATCACCTGCAAAGAGTGCAGCTTCATCTCCACCTGTACCGGCACGGATTTCGACAATACAATCTTTTGAATCTTCCGGGTCTTTTGGAATCAGCTTGAATTTAATCTCTTCTTCAAGCTCTGAAAGCAGTTCTTCAAGCTCTCGGTTCTCAAGCCTTGCCATTTCGCTGATCTCCGGGTCATCACCGGCTTCAATCAACTCCCTGTTTCCTTTAAGATTTTTTCTGTACTCCTTCCACCGTTCATAATCCTCGACAAGCTCCTTGAGCTGTGTATGCTCTCTGGTCAGCTCCCTGTATTCATCCGGGCGATCGTAAATTGAAGGGTCTGCCATCGCCTGATTGAGTTCATCATACCGTTCTTTTACCTGCTCAAGTTTTGATTCAATATCCATAAAATATTTTGCCTGATCTGAAACACTGACAAAAATAACAATTTTAAATATGAGAATTCCTATTGAAACTATCTGCAGGTAGAATTCATTAAGATTACTCCCTGAATTCAGTTGCAGTCAGGTTAGTAAAACTCTACTATTACTGAAGGAATAAAGGGTATTTATTCGGTTTGCTTTTCACTTTGGTAGGATTCAACTGCTTCTTCAAGTGTTTTATAGTTCTTAAACACAGTGATCAGCTTTGTCACGATCAATAAACTTTCAATACGGTCTCCTACCCTGCTGAGACGCAAATCACCTCCGGCATTTTTCATTGTCGTCAGACCACCGATCAATGCACCGAGCCCGGATGAATTCATAAAATTTACATTTCCCAGATCAGCAATAACATTCAGCTTTCCCTGCTCAATATATTCCTTCAATTTTTCATTGAATTTGGTCGTATCAGGACCCCCCATCAATTTCCCCTTAAATTCAAAGATCACACAATTGTACTGTTCTTTTATACTATAATTCATTGCTTTCTACGTAGTTTGATCAAAGTTGACATTCAAATTATATACCGATTATTAGAATAATATTGAACATATAATGAGTTTAAATACAAAATAGGAAAATAAAAAGCCTTTCATTAAGTGCAATACTTATCTGTTAAATTGTTTACTGATTTCAAAATTTCGATTGATTAACTTTATCCGATTCATAACCAATTAATTAAAAAGGATAGTTAAACAGTGAATAATCCTCTTCGATCTGATTTTACCATTGGTTTTTTAGGTGCTGGCCAACTTGCAAGAATGTCGGCATTACAGGCATTCCGGTTTGGTATCAAAGTTGCCGTTTATTCGGACCGGCCTGAAAATGAACCCGTACAGTTCATGACTCCCCTTACCGGAAATGGTTCATTCAATGATGTTGATGCCATGGTCGCCTTTGCAGAAAAATGCGATGTAATTACACTCGAAAACGAATTTATTAATTCTGATGTCCTTCATCAGGTACAAAATAAGAGCGGGACCCCGATCTATCCTTCTCCGGACAGTTTTTCCCTGATTGAAAATAAACTGATTGAGAAACAGACATTTGAAAATGCAGGAATCCCTGTAACTCCTTATTCATTGATTAAAAACAAGGATGATCTCGGCTATTTTGGTAATAGTCATGGCTGGCCTTATATACTTAAATCCTCAAAAGGCGGATATGACGGGTATGGAAATGAAATTGCAGAAAATACTGAGCAGGCTTTTGAAGCATTTGAAAAACTTGGCGGAACAAAGGGTCATGACATTCTTGCTGAAGCATTTGTCGATTTCACACATGAACTCGCCATCCAGGTTGCCCGCAACACTACCGGGATCGCTGTCTATCCATGTTGCGAAACGATCCAGGAAAATCATATATGCACAGCCGTAAAAACCCCGGCTAAAATATCTCCGGAATTACAGGCTAAAGCAGCAGAATTGGCTGTACAGGCAACAGAAGCTATTAATGGGGTAGGCATCTTTGCCTATGAATTCTTTTTAACCGGTGACGGGGACCTGCTTTTAAATGAATCGGCACCGAGGCCACACAACTCCGGACATTACACTATCGAAGGCGGGATTACTTCTCAGTTTGAAAATCACGTAAGAGCTGTACTTGATTTACCTCTTGGGGATACATCTCTGAGAAAACCGGCAGCTGTTATGATAAATCTTTTAGGTACAGAACTCAGGAATACACAGACTGATCACGCAATTCAAGCTTTGGAATCTTCAGATGGGCACCTGCATATGTACGGGAAACTACAAAGTAAACCCGGCCGGAAAATGGGACATTTCACTTTACTGGGAAATGATGTTGAACGAACATATCTGACAGCACTTAAACTTACCGATGATATCCGGATTTAAATACTTGTTAATCATAGCAGAATTGGTAATTGAAGTACAGGAATCAGATATTATCACACAGACAAATTTAAATATGGGAAGGTATCAATAATGAATAAACCCGAAATCGGTGTCGTTATGGGCAGTGACAGCGACTGGCCAACGATGAAAGAAGCAACACATATTCTGGATCATTTCAATATCAAATATGAAAAGAAAGTCGTATCAGCTCATCGCACTCCAGACCTGATGGCCGAATATGGAAAATCGGCACGTGACAGAGGAATTAAAGTGATTATAGCAGGCGCCGGTGGTGCTGCACATCTCCCGGGAATGCTCGCATCTTACACAACGCTTCCGGTCATCGGTGTACCAGTGAAAACCACTGCCCTTGGTGGAGTAGACAGCCTCTATTCCATCGTTCAGATGCCGAATGGGGTTCCTGTCGCAACCGTTGCGATCGGAAAAGCAAAAAATGCCGGGTTACTTGCTCTCAGAATTCTCTCAACTTCAAATTCGGATATTGCCAATAAACTGGCCGGTTATAGCAAAGAGATGGCCCGCGAATCTGTCGAAAAAACCAAAAATCTGAATTGATTTTTTATTAAATAAAACTTTGCGCGATTATCTTCATTATTCAAAATCATTAAAGCAATCATCAGGATATGTACAAATTTAAAACGGGCTTCCTGGCACTGACCCTTTTCTTTTTTACAAATTCAGTTTCGGCACAATCCATTTATGAGCCGTCTGTTGATCACGAAGTTGTTGAACAAATTAAAGAACAAGGTTTATACAACTCACAAATTATGAATATGGCCGGCTGGCTCACAGATGTTTACGGGCCAAGGTTATCAAACTCACCCCAGTTAAATCGCGCTCATGAATGGACCCAGGAACAGTTCCGGGACATGGGGCTCACTAATGTTCACCTGCACAGTTACGGCCCTTTTGGAAAAGGATGGGAATTAAAACGGTTTGCTCTTCATGCAAATACACCTTATACCTACTTCCCTGTTACTGCTTTTCCGAAAGCATGGTCGCCCGGATACGAAGAGCCTGTTAAAGGTGACGTGATCTACCTGAGTATTCAGCATGTCAATGAACTTGACCAATACAGGGGAGAATTGAGTGATAAATTTGTGATGCTGGAATATCCCTATGAAGCTGAACAATCATGGGATCCTATTGCTACAAGAACATCAAATGAACGACTGCTGAGTCTTGCAAATGCAAAGGAAGATTTTAGCCCAGAAGAAGAAGCCGGAGTTCCCAGCCCTGCTGCACTTGCCAGAGCCAGGGATGTCTACACCCTGATGACCTTTCTTCAGGAAGAACGGCCGCTGGCCATTCTCGATCAGAGTTATCGCGGCTGGTATGGGCAGATAGCAGTATCAGGAGCCCAGCTCCCAAACGAACCGGGAACTCCCTGGGGAGAACGCATAAATCCCTACATGCCTGATACACCAGATGCCGTTCCGCAGATATCACTTGCACGCGAACATTATGGCCGCATATTTCGATTGCTGGAAAAAGATATTCCTGTAACCCTGGAACTTGAATTACAGGTCGAATTCCAGGAGGATAATCTTTATGGTTATAATTCCATCGCTGAAATTCCCGGAACTGACCCTGAATTGCAGGAAGAAATCGTTATGCTGGGAGCCCATATCGATTCCTGGCATGCTGCCACAGGTGCTGCTGATAATGCTGCCGGTTCAGTTGTGATGATGGAAGTAATGAGGATATTAACAGAGATCGGAATAGAACCACGGCGGACCATTCGTATTGCTTTGTGGGGTAATGAAGAACAAGGCCTGCATGGTTCAAGGGAATATGTAAGTGATCACTTTGCAGTTCAGGCCGGAAACGACGGGGAAGATCTTGATAAACAGGATGATTATGAGAACTTATCAGCCTACTATAATATCGATAATGGCACAGGACAGGTACGTGGTATCTATCTTCAGGGAAATGAACAGTTAAGGCAGATTTTCAGAGCCTGGCTGAGCCCGTTTGATGAATGGGACGCAAATACAGTTTCATTCGCAAACACCGGTGGTACCGACCACCTCTCCTTTCACCGTGTAGGTTTACCCGGTTTTCAGTTTATCCAGGATCCTATCGAATATTTCACCATGACTCATCACTCAAACCAGGATTTCTACGAGCGGTTAGTAGAAGATGACCTGAAAAGAACCGCAATCATTGTTGCCACATTCGTTTATCATACAGCTATGCTGGATGAAAGATTACCCCGAATTGGCGAACTTGACTTTCCTGTAACTCAATAAATTGATAGAAACAGTGAATTCTATGAATAGACTACTCTCCCTCATCCTGCTGTTATTTTTATTTCAACCCGGTATTGGAACCGGGCAAACTCAACTTCCGGATACCTTTGATGAATTCATTCTGTCCGGAATGGAACAGTGGGATATTCCGGGAATGGCAATTGCAGTTGTTAAAGATGATTCAGTTGTATTTGCAAATGGTTATGGAGTCAGAAAACTCGGAGAAGAAGCTGCCGTAGATGAACATACTCTCTTTGGTATTGCATCGGTAAGCAAAAATATGACCGCCGCATCACTGGCACTATTGGTTGACGAAGGGTTGATAAGCTGGGACGACAGGGTCAGAGATTACCTTCCCTGGTTTGAATTGAGTGATCCCTGGGTTTCTGATGAAGTACGAATTCGTGATCTGCTGATTCACAGAGTTGGCGTAGGACGTATGCTTGGGAACAGGCTTCAGTTTATGACAAATGAACCACGTAAAGAGCTTATATACAGAATGCGATATCATGAATTTGAAGAGCCTTTTCGGAGTGGATATGTGTACAGTAATGTTATGTATATGGTTGCAGGAGAGATCGTTGCTGCGGTTTCAGGTATGAGTTGGGATGAGTTTATGGCTGATAGCTTATTCAGCCCCCTGGGAATGGATCGAACCAATACGAGTATTCATGATATTGCAGAAGATGAAAACGCAGCCTGGCCTCACCAGCACATCAGAGGTGAGGTTCAGACCATTCCAAGAAGAAGCTGGGATAATGCAGCCCCCGCAGGCGGAGTGAATTCATCCGTATATGAAGTTGCCCAATGGCTCCGGATGCAGCTTGGAACACCGGGCAGTTATAATGGAACCCGGATTATATCAGTACAATCGATGCGGGAAATGCACAGGCCTCAAATTGCGCTTCCAATCCGGAATCCGTACGGAAACCAGGTTTCTTATGGGTTGGGCTGGAGTATAAATGAATATGAGGGTGAACGTATGCTGAGCCACGGCGGAGCGACTGATGGTATGAATACATCTGCTGTTTTACTTCCCGAACACAACCTGGGTATTGTTGTCATTACCAATGTATTTACCAACTTTCGTGAAGCAGTCGTAAATGCCATACTCGACCATTATCTTGATATTCCCGAGAGAAACTGGAATGAACTCTATTGGAACAATTACCAGTCAAGATATGCTGACGCGATGGAGATCCGGAATGAAATCGACTCTAACCGGAAAGAAGGAACCAGTAAAACTCTTGAACTATCAGAATATACGGGCAGATTTTCCGATTCCCAATATGGGGGTATTGAAGTCAGAAACGGTAATAATGGCCTGGAGCTCCATTTTTGGAACGACCCGGATCTGGTAGCAGATCTTGAACACTGGCATCATGATACCTTTCGTGCTGTATGGAGAAACCCTGCCCAGAGGGAAGAGTTTCTCCATTTTACATTGAACCAGGATGGAGAGATCGGGGCACTGGTATTCCAGTTTACCCTGAGGCCAATTCTTTTACAGGTTGGCGCCTACCCGACTAATTATTACCGGAAAGTTGAGTTTAAAAAAGTTTCCAACTGATGAAACAATCCCCTGTAAAATGAGTTAACAACTAATTGCAG
>SLKH01000229.1 GCA_007134665.1 Balneolaceae bacterium | reverse complement strand
TATTGACCTCAACCTATAAAAGCCCGTATATTTAGGTCTTTGATTATTGCGGGAATAGCTCAGTGGTAGAGCATCACCTTGCCAAGGTGAGGGTCGCCGGTTCGAATCCGGTTTCCCGCTCAATGAATACATCTTTCAATGATGTAGCTGCAGACTATTTTAGCTTTTCAATTTCCAATAAACTTGCCACAACAAAGCTTATCAATTCTTAGTATTGAAGTGTTGTGATCCCAAATTTTAATTAATTACCACATTTCTGCTGCATTTCTTCTGACAAACGAATATACCTTCCGGTATTTATTTATCCTGAGCCCCGGGACTCCAAAACAAAAACCCCGCCATCCCCACAAAAACGGCATTGCGGATGATCATCCCGGCCCCGAATGTGCTGTCCATTAACTCCCCGAAACAACCGCAGTCTCCTTCAAGGCCGGTTGCAGTGCCATAGATTGCATAACCGAGGAAACCGATAAAAACAAGACTCACAACCGGCAGTACAAACGTTTCCTTCCACCGGACAAGTAGTAAAAGTGCCAGAACGATTTCTGCCCATGGCAGCAGGTCAATGATCCAAAATTTCAGCCACACAGGGAGCCACGTGATATAAGCCACAGATTCAAAAAGGAGGGTATTATCCTGCAATTTGAGTACTCCCGCAAGTAATAGTACCGCAGCAAGTATGATTCTTGATGCCCATTGAGCAATATTCACAAACCTGTTATTATTCATATTCAAATGTACCATTTTTTGTGAAATTATAAACGAAAAACCAGCTTGGTTATTGAACCGGCTGACTGGAAGCGCATCCATTGATTTACTTCTAATCTCTTTTTTAGATTAACAAATCCAAATGTTTTTCGGTATCTTAGGAATCTGAAAAATTATTATCCGGATCACACTTTAAATGATCGATAAACCACACGATTATTGCGGTATTTTTGGTGTTTTCGACCACCCTGATGCCTCTTTGCTCACCTATTACGGTCTTCATGCACTTCAGCACCGGGGGCAGGAGTCAGCCGGGATTGTCACAACTTATTTCGACGAGCAAAAGCAGAAGCACATTATGCCGATGCACAAAGATTTCGGTTTGGTCCTGAACGTATACGACGACCCTTCCATTCTGAAAGATGAGCTTAAAGGAAGATATGCCATCGGGCACAACCGGTATTCAACATCCGGTTCGTCTAAAAACCCCGCTAACATTCAGCCTTTCCGTGTTCACTATAGTAAAGGAAATATTGCCATCGGCCACAACGGAAACCTGTCAAATGCACGGCAGCTCCGGGATCGTTTCACAGAAAAGGGTACGCTTTTTCAAAGTACATCCGATACGGAACTGATTCTGCACCTTATTGCACAATCCCGTGAATCAACACAATTGGAACAGGTACTTGATGCTCTTTATCAGATTGAGGGAGCTTATTGCCTGGTTATTCTGACAGATAATAAACTTATCGCAGTCCGTGACCCGAATGGATTCCGGCCCCTGTGTCTCGGCATCAAAGATGGATCTTATGTTGTAGCAAGTGAAACATGCGCTTTTGATATTATTGACGCGACATACATCAGAGATGTTGAACCGGGTGAAGTCCTGGTCATTGACCAGGAAGCATCTGACAATAAAGAACCGAAATCCTACTGGCTCCCAAAAAAGTCGGAAACGGCAACCAGTCAGTGTATCTTTGAATATGTTTATTTTTCGAGGCCAGACAGCCGCATATTCGGTGAAAATGTTGATAAAATCCGCCGAAACCTGGGAAAACAACTGGCCAAAGAACATCCTCTCGACCAGGTAATTGAATATTCTGATACCGAATACCGGCCAATTATCATCTCTGTTCCGGATTCCAGTAACACCGCAGCTCTCGGGTATGCTCATGAAAACCAAAAAATGGGTTTCGAATGTAAATACGACATCGGACTGATTCGAAACCATTATGTTGGCCGTACATTTATTTCTCCGGGACAAAAGTCACGGGATCAGAAAGTAAGAACCAAATTCAACACCGTTCGTGGTGTAATTGAAGATCGCTCCGTAATCATTGTCGATGACTCAATTGTGAGAGGAACTACTTCGAGGCATCTGGTGGACATGATCCGCTCTGCAAATCCAAAAGAAATTCATTTCCTTGTCAGTTCACCGCCAATCACACACCCCTGCTTTTATGGCATGGATTTTCCAAGTCCGGAAGAACTGATTGCCAATAAGTTTGATAAAAATATTGATGAAATAGCAGAAGCAATCGGGGTTGACAGCCTGAGGTATCTATCTGCAACCGGACTTGTAAAAGCTGTCAAAGAATCTAACGAATCTCATCACGACTACTGTACGGCCTGTTTTACCGGCAATTACCCGGTTCCGGTCAATTTCGGAGTTGAAAAGGAGGAAAACGAAATCGTCTGATGCCATTCGAAAAAGCAGAATTTATTACCGGAGCACCTTCGATTAACCAATGTCCTCCTCCTGATATACCTGAATTTTGTTTTGCGGGAAGGTCAAATGTGGGCAAGTCATCCCTTATTAACAAACTGACAAATAAAAAAAGGCTTGCCCGTACCAGTAATACGCCTGGCAAAACACAGCAGATGAACTATTATCGGATTGATGAATCCTTTTACCTCGTTGATTTGCCCGGATTTGGATTTGCCAAAGTACCGGAAAAAGAACGCCAACGATGGGGAAAAGATATCAGGCAATATCTTTTGGAACGTGAAACCATTGAACTGATTCTTCACCTTGTCGACTCCCGGCACCCGCCCACCAAACTGGATGAAGAATTCTTCTACTGGATGGCATCACATCAAAAACCATTCACTGTTTTACTTACAAAAAGTGACAAATTATCGAACAACAAAGTCCGGCAATCCGTTAGCAGAACGAATAAAATTCTAAATGAAATGAATATAGAAGTCCCTGTGATTGCCTGTTCGGCTGATAGCGGAAAAGGTATTGAAGAAATCCGGTCGCTGATCATAGAATTTTCAACTATAGAATCTAACTAAAAACACGTAAAGTTTACTTAAATCATGTCAAAAAAAATCTTGCTTCTCGATAATGTAAATCCTCTTTGTGCCAGTGAATTCAGCGCAAGAGGATTTGAAGCTGAACAGCCCCCAAAAATGGAGCTTGATGAACTTAAAGAAGTAATTGGTGACTATTCCGGTATCGTTGTCCGGTCTGCCACAACTGTTGATGCCGATCTGCTTTCCCATGCTAAAAACCTCGAGGTTATTGGCAGAGCCGGAGTCGGAGTCGACAACATTGATATTGAAGCGGCTACGGCACACGGTGTATTGGTGATGAACACCCCTGACGGCAACACGATTTCCACTGCAGAGCATACATGTGGTATGATCCTGGCATTATCCAGAAATATTCCTGAAGCCGTCAGCAAGGTGAAGTCCGGAGGATGGGATCGTAAAAAGTTTATGGGAACCGAAGTACATGGCAAGAAACTTGGAATTATCGGCCTTGGCAAAATCGGATCAGAAGTTGCCATGAGAATGAAAACATTCGGGATGGACATCATTGCATATGACCCGTTTGCCACCCATGAGCATGCTGAAGAACTTAGCGTTGAACTGGTTGATCTTGACACCCTGCTCGGGCAGGTCGATTATCTGACGGTTCACACTCCTCTGACAGATAAAACCAGAGGCATTATCTCTATGGAAAATGCTGATAAATTGAAAAAAGGCATGCGCCTGGTAAACTGTGCCAGAGGTGGTATTTACAAAGAAGAAGATCTGATCGATCTTATCGATCAGGGTTATATCGCCGGAATTGCACTTGATGTGTACACTCAGGAACCCCCGACTGACGGCCTGTATGAAATCCTGAAACATCCGAAAATTATCTGCACACCACACCTCGGGGCTTCAACTGAAGAGGCTCAGGAAAAAGTGGCAGTACAGATTGCACAACAAATGGCCGATGCCCTTGAAAAGAAAAATTATAAAGGTAGCCTGAACAGTAAATCCATTTCACTGCTTACAAACAAAGAAGTTCATCCATACCTTGAACTTGCAGAAAAACTCGGACGGGTTGTCAGCCAGCTCAAACCCGAACATACCAATCAATTCAGTTTTGAATATACCGGTGTCTGCGCTCGATATGCTGAGGTATTGACAGACAGTATTCTGAAAGGGATGTTAACAGAATATGTCAGTGAGACGGTTAACCTGATTAATGCGCGACATTATGCGGAAGATCGCGGTTTCAAAATCAAGGAGACTACGTCGAGTGACGATAGTATGTATAAGGATTTGATCACAATTCGACTGGGTGATGATGCTGAATACCGTGAGATTTCAGCCGCAGTCTTCGGACCTGAAGATTACCGGATTGTAGAAATTGACGGCTATGGAATTGAATTGCGCCTGGAAGGAGATATTCTGATCTATCAGAATTTGGATAAACCAGGTATGCTTGCATCTGTTGCAGGTGCACTTGCCAAGCAGAATATCAATATCGGTGCATTGAGCCTCGGCCGTGCCGGAAAAGGTACCCAAGCGATCACCGCTGTCATAGTTGACAAACAATTGACTGAAGAAGAGCTCAAACCCGTGTTTGAACTCGAGGGAGTTCAGCATGTGCGGTATGTATCCCTGTCCTGACAAATATTCGGGGTCTCCGGGTGTAAAATCCTGGAGATCTTCCTTTTTAATCTCTCCGGACCCATTGCATTATATTAGCTGAGGCTATCACGATCACTGCCCCGACCAGTGTGTATAATGGCCATGCAACTGCAAGGCCTTCACCTGGCAACACATTCTGAACAGGCCCTTCAACCATAAAAAGAAGTGATAAAAGGCCAATAAAAAACCCGGTCATGGCATCAGTTTTATCCGGTTGTGAGAATAAAAGACCGAGCAGGAACACACCAAGAAGGCCACCATATGTGTAAGACGCGATACCAAGCCCCAACTCCACGATCGCCGGCCTCTCCCCTCCTGATAGCTGCAGCCAGGCGAAAAACAGGGCTGACCCAGTCAGTATAAAACCCCAAAAAATTGTGGTGAGCCTTGAAGTGAGCAGTTCCTCTTTTATCGTCCAGTCAGCTCCCCATTTCGGCTTCAGTAGATCGAATGTAGTTGCTGATGCAAGGGCGCTGAGTGAAGAGCTGAGACTGCTCATTGCAGCAGCCATCAGTGCCGCAATGATCAACCCGGCGATACCCGATGGAATCTCTTCAACAATAAATTTTGCAAATACTTCATCCGCAGTTTGCAAATTCAGTTCTGCGGGGCTCATTCCCTGATAAAAAATGTACAGCAGCAATCCGATACCAAGGAAAAATGCAAACTGCAGGGAAGCCGCAACTCCGCTCCAAATCATTGCCCGCTGACTGTCGCGCAGCCTTCTCGTGGCAAGCATTCGCTGCACGATGAGTTGATCCGTTCCGTGTGAGGCAACCGAAAAGACAGCACCCCCAAATACTGCAATCCAGAAGACATACGGATCCGATAAAAATGTTCGCCAGTCAATTCCGCCTCCCCAGTTAAAAATTCTGAACTTTTCTTCACTCTGTAAAATGGCGAGGGCTTCGCTGCCAGAAACCGGCATATTACCCAGCATCAATAAACCTGCAAATAGTGCCCCGCCGAGATAAACGGCCATTTGCACCACATCCATCCAGATAACAGCTTTGATACCACCCAGAAACGTATAAACCAGGGTGATCACAGAAATCAAAGCAATAGCCAATGCATAGATCTGAATATCAGTCCATTCAGGAAATGCTCCCGCGAGCCGCAGGATGATCGCAAGTGGAATGGCTGTTGCAAACAGGCGAACACCATCAGCAAGAACCCTGGTTACAATAAAAGTATAACTCGCAGCACTTCTCATTCCATCTCCGAAGCGCTGGCTCAGGTATTCGTATGCTGTGGACAGCTCACCCTTGAAGTAGGCAGGTAAAAACCAGACAGCCACAACAATCCGCCCGATGATATATCCGAATGTCAGCTGAAGAAAAGTAAGGTTACCCCCATAGGCTACAGCAGGAATACTGATAAAGGTAAGTGTACTTGTTTCTGTTGCAACGACTGAAAACAGCACTGCCCACCAGGGCATATCCCGTCCGCCAAGAAAATAATCCTTGGAAGATTTTTGCCTGCCGGCACTCCAGATTCCAAAAATGGCAACCAGAATCAGATATAAAACGACTACGATATAGTCAAGAGACGTAAACCCCATATTCACATACCGACTTAGTTTGATATATTATACAGGTCATAATCAGGAAGCCACGGGTATTGTTCATTTATTAAACGGAAACTGTTTCCGGCTATCGGAATGACGTAAAGAAAGGAAAACCAGCTGAGGTTTCAAAGACGGATTGATATTTCTGTAATCTACTGCTGGTCTGAAATACATTATTCATTTGCCGCCACCATTCGTCAACTTCAGGCAGGCTGGCACAAAGTCATCCCGCGAAAGCTTCCATCGGGAGTTAGTGAGGTAATGCGATTCCTTCCAAAAAAAGCGTGATTTGCGATGAACCGATAGACCGAGCTGCGATGGGCGAGGGAAAAGCTTGATTTACGATGAACCGATGGACCGATGGACCGAGCTGCGATGGGCGATTTTTGTCTTCGTTCGAAAATCGGTTTATCGGTCCATCGGTCTTTCGCAATTCCCGTTTTCGACCTCATTCGAAAATCGATCTTTCGGGCCATCGATCTATCGCAAATCACGGCTTTCACCACCATCCCTGAGATAATCCACCATCTTCTTTAATGCCTTTCCCCTGTGACTGATCCTGTTT
>SLKH01000356.1 GCA_007134665.1 Balneolaceae bacterium | reverse complement strand
TTTAATCTGTAAATGAATAATATTAAACCCTGATTCAATCAGGGTTTAATCTAATTAATCATCGTTATTATCATCATCATACAGGTTTGCCGCTTTTTCAGCAGATAGTAAAATTCCTTTGATCATTGCTGAGCTGAACCCGTTATGCTCCATCTGGTTAAGTCCGCTGATCGTACAGCCTCTCGGAGTTGTGACCCTGTCTACTTCCATTTCCGGATGATTCCCCAAACTAAGCAATAGGGAGGCGGCACCTTTTGCTGTCTGTGCTGCCATCAAATTGGATTCGGTTGAATGAAACCCGATTTCTATGCCACCCTGCGAAGCTGCCCTGATCGAGCGGAGAAAGAAAGCTATCCCGCAAGCGCATAGTGCCGTTGCCGAAGTCATCTGCTCCTCAAGAATAACCATGGTTTTTCCAACTGTATTAAAAATTTCCTCAGCAATTTTAACAGCATTTCCATTTTTATCCGCTGTTGAAATACACGTCATGGATTCCCGAATAGCAATAGCTGTATTTGGCATTGCACGTACGACCGGTACTTTATTTTCAGTCTTTTGAATAATTTGCTTGCTGTGTGCACCCGTTACAACTGATATAAGTAAGTGCCGGTCAGGATCCAGTTCAGATTTAATATCAACAAGCAGGTCATCGAGCTGCTGGGGTTCCACTGCAATGATTATGATATCGGATTCTGAGAGAGCTTCCGAATTGTTTGAGGTAACTTTGAACCCCTGTTTCTTATAGGGTTCAAGTAAATCCAGGCGTCTGCGAGTCAATGTAATATCCCTGGTTTTAAAATTCTCTGATTTGGCAAGGCCGCTTGCTATAGATGTGCCGATATTTCCGGCACCAATAATGGCAATTTTTTTCTTTTTAAACATTATGTCTCGGTCAATTCACTTGAAATTTCAGTTATGATTCAACAATTCTACAAGATATCTTATAAGATTGCCAGTAGTAACAGGCATAATATGAATTTGAAAGCGCTTTTATTTTCAAAACTTTCAAAACAATTGTTTTTTATTGCGATAATACTTGAAGAGGGGGAATGGATTGGGTAAAATTGCCGTTCATTTTTCCCATGTAAAATATTTGTTCATGCGTGTATTAAAATTTGGTGGTTCTTCAGTCGGCACACCCGATGCAATTCGTAAGGTGACGAAGATCGTTTGTGATAAGAAAGACAATAAGGGCCTTGTTGTAGTAGTATCGGCTCTCAGGGGGGTAACTGACCAGCTCAGGGATCTTGCTCTCCAGGCAGCAGATGGATCGGAAGCTTATGCAGAAAAACTTAAAGAAATTGAAGAAAGGCATCTGGAGACGATTCGAAAGCTCGTTCATATTCAAAATCAAAGTGACACATTAACACGCTTCAAGCTCGAATTCAATATTCTTGAAGATGTACTCCAGGGTGTTTCCCTTGTCCGTGAGGTTACTTCGAAAACACTCGATTTTGTCATGGGTTTCGGGGAACGTTTTTCGGCGATGATCCTGGCTGCCTGTCTGAACGATTACGGAACGAAAGCTGAATATATTGATGCCCGGTCAATGATTAAAACCGACAATCAGCATGGCCAGGCGCGTGTATTACTCGATATTACCTATCCTAAAATACGAGAAACCCTCAAAGGGACCGATATGGTCTATGTTGTAACAGGGTTTATTTCATCCACCGGAGATGAGATATCAACAACATTGGGGCGAGGAGGATCGGATTATACAGCTTCATTGATCGGGGCTGCACTAAATACTGACCAGATCGAAATATGGACTGATGTTGACGGAATGATGACAGCCGATCCAGGTAAGGTTAAGAGAGCTTTTCCAATCCGGGAAGTTTCTTATGAAGAGGCGATGGAAATGTCGCATTTCGGTGCAAAAGTGATCTACCCGCCAACAATTCAGCCGGCATTAAGAGCAGAAATTCCCATCTGGATCAAAAATACATTTAATCCGGAAGCTCCCGGCACTGTTATCAGGAAAGAGGTGGAATCGACCGGAAGGCTGATTAAAGGAATTACATCCATCGACGAAGTGACACTAATCACGATCAAGGGAAGTGGTATGATTGGAGTAAGTGGAATTGCAGCCCGGCTATTCAGTACACTTGCAAAAGAGAGTATTAATATTCTGTTGATAACACAGGCTTCATCTGAACATACGGTTACACTTGCAGTAATGCCTCAACACGGCGCAGTTGCTGAAAGGGTCATTAAAAAAGAGTTCAGCCTGGAGCTGCAGGAAAATGTAATTGATGAAGTACAGCTCGAGCAAAAGCTGTCAGTAATCGCCATCGTGGGTGATAATATGCGCCAGATTCCCGGAATAGCCGGCAGAGTTTTTAGTGCCTTGGGACGAAATGGCATCAATATTGTGGCCATTGCCCAGGGATCATCCGAAAGAAATATCTCATTTGTCGTTTCCAGGAAAGATGAGGCTAAAGCAATGAATACACTTCATGATGCATTCTTTCTGGCCGGCATCAAAACAGTAAATCTATTCCTTGTTGGAGTTGGTTTGATTGGCGGAACTCTTCTTCAGATCATTGAAAATCAGTTGGAACACCTGTTCGAAGATTATCTGATTGATATGAAGTTAAGAGGGGTTGCCAATTCAGAATCGATGGTTATCCGGGAGAATACCATTCCGTTTTCAGGATGGAGAGAGGTACTTGAAGAAGATGGCCAGGAAACATCGCTTGCTGATTTTGTAGGAACAATGAAGGAGTTGAACCTTCCAAACTCGGTTTTTGTGGATTGTACAGCAAGTAAAGAAGTTTCGAAACTCTATCCTGACATTCTGAATGCAAGTATATCTGTCGTTACTCCCAATAAGATTGCTAATTCCTCGAGCCAGCAGTATTTTGATGATTTGCACAGTCTGGCTATTAAACGAAATGCTGCATTCCGATATGAAACCAATGTTGGTGCAGGGCTCCCGTTGATTGCGACACTCCATGAGCTGGTAACGACCGGAGATAAATTGAGAAGGGTTGAAGGAGTACTTTCAGGAACGCTCAGTTATATATTTAACAGTTTCAACGGTACTAAATCGTTTAGTGAAATTGTCAGGGAAGCACAGAAAAAAGGATATACGGAGCCGGATCCGCGTGAAGACCTTAATGGCCATGATGTTGGCAGGAAATTATTGATCCTGGCCAGGGTAGCTGGTTATAAACTTGAATTCAGTGATTTAGAGATTGAAAATCTTGTTCCGGAAGGAGCGAGAGGCAAAGGAGATGTAGAAACTTTCTTCAAGCAGCTAAAGGAATATGATGGTGACTTTGAAAAACTGCGGAAAACAGCAGCAGATGATGGAAAGAAGTTGTGCTATATCGCAAGATTTGAAAAAGGTAATGGGGTTGTGAAACTTGAAGTAATCGACCGGGATCATCCGTTTTACAACCTGGATGGTAGTGATAACATCGTTGCACTTTATACAGACCACTACCAGGAAAGTCCGATGGTGGTAAAAGGGCCGGGTGCAGGGGCAAATGTGACAGCAGGAGGAATAGTGGCTGATATATTGCGCGTTGCAAATACACAAGCCTATACGAATGCAGGCTGAAACAAATGAGGTATCACAGTGTACGTGTCAATGGTAACATCTGATAACAAATTAAAGAGAAGCGGGAAAGAATGGTGATCATGATATATCAACCCTATTTATGTAATTATGACCGTTAAAAAGCTAACTTTTGTACGTGCATTTGCTCCTGCTTCCGTTGCAAATGTTGGCTGTGGTTTTGATGTACTTGGTTTTGCAATTGACGGGCCGGGTGATGAGATAGAAGCACGTTTGACCGGAAATCGTGGTGTGATAATTTCACAGATTGATGGTGAAGGCGGTAAATTACCTTATGAAACCGAAAAAAATACTGCCGGAAAGGCTGTCATGAGCCTGCTAAATTCTTTGAAAACGCCTTTGAAAAACGGGATAGATTTAAAAATCCATAAAAAGATGCCTCTTGGCAGTGGGCTGGGATCAAGTGCAGCGAGCTCTGTAGCTGCCGCTGTGGCAGTTAACAGATTACTGGGAGAACCCTATTCCAGGAAAGATCTGCTTCCTTTTGTAATAGATGGCGAATATGCTGCAAGCGGAAGCCCCCATGCCGACAATGTAGCGGCATCTCTGTTGGGTGGATTTATCCTGGTTCGCAGTAATGACCCCCTGGATGTAATTTCTTTACCATGCCCAAAAGACCTTTACTGTACGATTATTCATCCCAGAATCGAAATTGCAACGAAGCAAACCCGCCAGATTCTCCGAAAACAGGTTTCACTTTCAAAAGCTGTTGAGCAATGGGGAAATGTAGGCGCAATGGTTGCCGGATTATTTAAAAATGATATCGACCTGATCGGCCGGTCCATGCAGGATGTTATTGTTGAACCCACCCGTTCTTTCCTCATACCAGGTTTTCAAAAAATGAAAGAGGCTGTTCTTGACCATGGAGCTGTTGGATTCAGTATATCAGGGGCAGGCCCATCTGTATTTGCATTAAGCAAATCTGAAGAAATTGCAAAAAAAGTTGGCTCCGGAGCTGGTGAAGTGCTTGAAGAGCTTGGCCTCGATTACGATATCATTATATCTGCGATTAATGAGAAAGGAGCTTTTATTAAAGATGAGCAGTAGTGAATCGGTGATGAACAGAATCAGATTTATCAGTACACAGAGTAATTCAGAACCCTGTACTTTTACCGAAGCGATGACAAGGGGATTGGCACCTGATGGCGGGCTCTACTTGCCAAACAGGTTTCCTGTATTGTCCGGGAAATTTTGGAATGGTATTGAAGATCTCTCTCTACAGGAGATCGCTTATCAGTTCACTGAACCTTACTTTGAAACTGATGATCAAAAAAAATTAATCCATGAAGTCATTATGGATGCACTTGATTTTGATGCGCCATTGGTGCGGCTTCATGACAATCTGTATATCCTTGAACTTTTTCACGGGCCTACACTGGCCTTTAAAGATTTTGGAGCCCGATTTATGGCAAGAGCGTATGCCGGGTTACACGATCGTAAACATGGTGAACTTACGATTCTTGTAGCTACATCTGGCGATACCGGAAGTGCAGTTGCACACGGATTTTTCGGCGTTGAAGGAACACGGGTGTGCCTTTTGTACCCGTCCGGTAAAGTGAGCCCGCTTCAGGAGAAACAGATGACCACGCTCGGTAAAAATATAACTGCCCTTGAAATTGAGGGAACATTTGATGACTGTCAGAAACTGGTAAAACAGGCATTTAATGATGAAGATCTGCGTAATAAGAAAAACGTAAGCTCAGCTAATTCCATTAATATCGCACGGTTAATTCCGCAGTCATTCTATTATGCCTATGCACTTGCACAACTAAGAAAAAAGTTTGGTAATAAACATCGGCCGGTTTTTTCAGTGCCGAGTGGAAATTTTGGTAATTTGACTGCAGGCCTGATTGCGATGAAAATGGGCATGCCGGTCTCCCGTTTTATAGCTGCTACCAATCGAAATGATATTGTGCCAAATTTTCTGAAAAGTGGAAACTTTGATCCAAAACCATCAATTCAAACCATTTCCAATGCGATGGATGTGGGGAATCCAAGCAACTTTGAGCGAATTCTTAAAATCTTTAACGGCTCAATTGATGAAATCAGAAGTAATATCTGGGGCAAATCATTTAATGACGACCAAACCAGGAAATGCATAAAAGATACATTTCAAAATACCGGTTATATCGCGGATCCTCATACGGCAGTTGGGCTGCTTGCTTCTGACGTGTACATGAAACAGACCGGTGATGAACTTCCGTTAGTTGTTTTGTCTACTGCACATCCGGCTAAATTCGGAGATATTGTGGAGAAAGAAATCGGGCAGAAGGTTCCGGTTCCTGCACGATTGGAAGAGTGCATGAATCGTCCGAAACAATCGGTCAAAATGAAGAACAATTATGACCTGTTCAGAGAATATCTGTTAGCGAATAATTGATATACAAATAAACGATAAGATTGATTTTTTATCCGCCGAAACCGGGCAGAAGAATATTCAGATGTGCTGCAGAATAGATCAATTTATTAAACTTCCTGAAATGCTCAAAGCTGTTGAATCCGGGCATTTGGATACCGGTCATTCAACAGGGGATGATTTCAGGATTTCGATCTGAAAATTTGTTATTTTAACTGGCCTTAATTCCAATTCGATTTTACTGGTAAAAATATGTCTACAACAGTTATCCGCGAACCGGAAGTTACCCTTGAACTCGCAATTGAACACGGCCTGACGGAAGATGAATATCAGATGGTTATTGATTTTCTCGGCCGTACTCCAACATTTACCGAACTTGGAGTGTACTCGGTAATGTGGAGTGAACACTGTTCTTATAAAAATTCCATTTTGGAGATTAAAAAATTGCCGCGTGACGGTGATCAGCTTCTGGTGGAAGCAGGTGAGGAAAATGCAGGACTGGTTGATATTGGCCATGGTCTTGCCTGTGCGTTTAAAATTGAGAGCCACAATCACCCCTCTGCTATTGAACCGTATCAGGGTGCTGCAACGGGTGTTGGCGGAATTCATCGTGATATTTTTACAATGGGCGCCCGTCCGGTTGCATCACTCAATAGTCTTCGATTTGGAAAGCTTGAAAATCCAAGAGTTCGATATCTGCTTGATGGTGTGGTAAGAGGGATTTCGGATTATGGTAATTCGTTTGGTGTGCCGATGGTTGGTGGCGAAGTCTGTTTTGATGATGCTTATGAAGGCAATCCGCTTGTAAATGCAATGAGTGTTGGAATTGTAAAAATTGGAGAAACGGCTTCAGCCATTTCAAAAGGGCTTGGCAACCCTGTG
>SLKH01000324.1 GCA_007134665.1 Balneolaceae bacterium | reverse complement strand
TCATCAATCACCTCCTCAAATCCTACATATTTAAAGCTCCTTGCACCACCGAAGTAATTGATAAGCATCGTATTTGCCCGAAACACAGGTATGTCATAAGAACCGAATTTCAGATAAGTATCACGTTTTTCAACCGTGTTATCTTGATCGAAAAATCGAAGCATCTGCAGGCCAAGTGAGTAATGAGTATCTTCAATCCCCTCCATATACAGAAGATAACTGCGTATAAATTCATCCCTGTCACTGACAGTATTGACAAGTCCGACCGAATTTGGATTTGCCTCTCTCAAGATGGGGTTAGGCATCACCATCCGTGTCTGCTGCAGGCCAACGCCAGTATCCGTTGTTCTTACTTCGCGAGCCATACTTCCTGCAAGGATTACATTCCCATAACGATTAAGTGTTTCCGCAAACAGGGAATCGTTTTTTAGGTCATAAATATCATACTGGTCAAAAATCACATCAATACCGATCGCTTTTACACCTGCCTTGTTCAGGTTTTCAACCAGTTTTGCATATACATAGGTAGGCCAGGGATATTTATAAGGGATCTCTTCATCAGCGGTCTGGCTCATTTCAACAATGACAATATCCGAATGATCAAGATTTCTTTCACCCCGCAGCTCAAACATCCAGTCCCGAACTTTCAGTTCCATCATCTGTACAGGGCCCATATACCCGATGATTACAGAAAACAGGAATACACCAGCCACCATAATCAATGTGGTATTTAAATCTGTTCGTTTGTTTAAATTGAGCCCCATAAGCTGTTTCAAAATCTGAATATATACCTGAGCTGTAATATACGATCGCTTGGAAGGGATCCAATATTTCCAAAAGTATCCCTGTTCGCTGTGTAATTCAGGGTGGCCAGAAGTCCATGATTTTCAGTAAAATCATACTGTGCTCCTATTCGAACGATAAAAGAATTCGTATAGCGTCTTGAACGTTCTGACTCATCAGCAGGAACATAATAATTATCAGAAAATGATTGCGGATTATCATTGTCATTTACATTCAGAGCAAGTGACCGAAACCGGTTTCTCGTGTAGATCAAATCCGTATTCAATGTCAACCTGTTTTCAAACAGCAACATCTCACCACCAATATCTACACCACTAATCCTCACATCCGATAACCCACCCATCGATTCCGAACGGTTGATGTTATAACCGATTCTCGTACGCATCGGAAGATCAGTTCGGTCAATCCTGCTCATAACCCGGAATGACAAAGAATGGCTTCGTGAATCTCCATAGGTAAAATTACTGTCATTTGTATTTGTGATCCCGTAATTCACACTGAACTGATGGATATAGGAGAATAACTCTACATCCTGTGAAATCGAGCTGTTAATCGACAGGGTTCCTCGTTTTTGTGGAAGTACCGTAACAAGAGTATCCCCTTCAATAACCTCATAATTTCGTAATGCGGCATTTCGGATTTCAGCATCCGGGGTTGGCAGAAATGGATTAAATCGTTCGACATTATTATTTCGGTTCCGGTATCGTGTAGATAAACTCAATCTGGGAAGATCAGGATTCACTGGATACCAGCTCAATGCCGCTCTGTATGTATTTGTCCTCAATATCGCATCACGGGTATTCATCAGGTTGTCTCTCAAATTTTCGATACCAAGGGTTACATTCAGCCTATTATCCAGTAACCTGAATCGATCGGTTATTCCGAAACCCGCCACATCACGGCGAATCGTGCTATTTGCCAGTGAGTAGTAATCCGGCCCGATCCACTGATAGCGAACCTGCATCTGGTGTCCAAAATAATTCAGGTTAAGCCTCGAATCACTGGCGATCACAGATGTCGGGAAAAATGGATCCACTTCAAGGTCACCGGCTGTATTTTCAGTATATTTAAACGGCAGTGTATTCATCTGATCGTTGATAATAATCAGCCATGAAAGCCGGTCAATCAGGCTTTCAACATCCCTGTCAAGCTCAACACCGAGTTCACTCGCACGCTGCTGATTCAGCGGGCCGCCTGAGATATCGTTATTCAACAGGCTCATGCCGGTTTCGGAAGAAAATCTGATGCGATGATCATCAAACGACATATTCAACTCACCGCTAAATGCAATATTTCCTCTCGGCCGCGGGCTGCCACCTGCCACCTGCAGGCGATCCGGATTCTGCTGCAAATAACTCCTCTCAGAATTATCAAGAGTTGCGGCCAGGTTCTGATCATATAATACCAGGTCGTTATAATCCCTTATAACCCGGATTGATGTGGTATCATCCTGAATCTTTGCACCCTGCAAGGCAACCTGAAACCGATCCCGGTTGCCAAATGCTATCCTGCCCCCTGTTATATTTTGTTTGTACGTACCCAGTCCGCCTTCCCGGTAACCAAGGGTTACAAGTGTATCAACCACTATTTCACCGATCATGATTTGTTCGACGTTCAGGGATTCGTATAGATTACTGACACTTCTGTTCAACTGCCCCCGGAGAATTTGAGTCTCAATCCGGTTGTTCCAAAACTGCAGGCCGAGGCCCACTCCTCTGACTCTTCGCCCTGAAATTGTCAAATCACTCATCCGGGGAAAGAAATCACCGGCTTGCAGGTGTACCATATCTTCATAACGCAGGTCCAGACTATACCGGTTTTGCGGCTGTAACCGGCCTGACTCCTGGGAGGTTAAAAAAGCACCTAAATTGTATTGAATTCCGCTCTCTTCACCTGACAATCTGATTCTGCCTGACAGGGCATCATTATTAAAACCAGAGATCTGCTGATTTCTTCCCGAAAGCTCGATATTCCCGGCAGGCATCCAGCTTCTGACTTCTGAAGGAAGTTCAGAAGCAGCTACCTGTTCATCACCCAGAACTATAAAGAACCATGATGCAACCTGATAAATCTGGCTATCAATTTCATAAGTAATCAATACCTGTTGCTGACCCGATATATCCACTTCAGGCTGATATTTGATCATAAATGGCGAAATAACTGCCTGGTCGCTTACATTGTTTCCATTCAGATAGATATGAAAACTTCCTTCTTCAGCCTGATTTTCATGAAAGAACGTAATAGCAATGAGCAGGTCATCATTCACAGTGCCGCTTCCGGGACGCGGTGAAAGTATTGTATAGTCAATAAATTCAGCTATCGGAAGAGTTTCATCCCTGGAGTCTACCACATCTACATAGAGTGGATTTTCATCCTGGTTTATATCCGGATAAATAATTTCCCTTCCGTCTGTAAGACGAAGAACAAAATAATATTCGATACCCGTGACATCATCATCAGTAATGTTAACTTCAAAACGGGAGCGGCCGCCATCGAATCTCTCTTCTGTTTGAAAAAAGCTTCCGCTGGTAGAAGGGCGCACAAATAGCAGAGACTCCAGAACCTGGTCGTGACTAACCTGGTCTACTTCAAATTCAAAAATTACCGTTTGATCTCTTTCTATGACCGGAGGTTGCTGATGACGTACAAAGTGCTGCGCTGTCGCCAGGTCGGTCGAAAGAATGATTAAACTAAGCAGATAGCAAACGGTAGTAATTGCCTTCATTTATAAAAAACTAAATATAGATCCGGCACTAATAATACTAATTTTCCTGCTCGAATATATCCAGTTCTATTTCTCTGATTTGTCCGTTTGAATCTCTGAATCTTAAACGCAGGTTTCTCTGTTCAAGATCCGATTCAAGAATACTGTATTCTTCACCTAACTCTTCAAGTTCTTCATCATCAAGCGTACCGGTTGTCAGGGAAGTACCATCTTCACTTACCCTGGCAAACATTTTAGCTGTCAGAGATACAACCTCACCGGTTTCCAGAAGCATTACTTCGATCTCTCCATCCTGTACCCAGTAAAAACCCTCTGCAAGAGCACCGAACCTCGTTCCCTTCACAGATGCAACCGTTCCGAATGCCCCGACTTCAACTTCACTATTTGCCTGCCGGTTTACATTCATAAAAAATCCACCTCTGTTCAATTCAATCCGGGTATTAGAACTCCGGTCCTGATTCACTTCACCCCTGATGATAAGTTCAGAAAGCGGCCGTACCCTGGTAACACTTTGGTCCATGAACAACACCATTGCATAGCCATCCTGATCGGTTCGCAGTGTATCTCCGCTGAACAGCGATGTTCCCACGCTTGCCGTGTCAGTTTGTACATTAGAAACCAGGACAGATGGCACCTGGCGTCTTACAAGGGCAATTTCGCGTTCATCAATAATTTCTTCAAGTTCGGTATAAATCATACCGATGCATAGCAGGGCGACAGCAAATTTCATAAGCAATAGTGGAGTTTTCCTCATGTTTATTACCTGCTAATTTTTATTTTTCCGTCCCTGATTCGTTCTGCAAGCTGGATCAACTCATCCCTTGCCATGCCTCCATACATCTCCTGATTATCGATTTCCAGGCCCTCCAGTTCAAAATCACGCTGTTCAAGTTCCAGATATGTCTCCATTCCGAGTAAAGCAATGAGAATTTCTCTTAAATCACCGTCAATTCCAATCATCTCCACATCATCAGAAAAACCACTCCCCAAACTAAAGCTCCAGATCTCAGATGCACGCTCTTCCTCTCCAAATGTTGAACTCAGGCTTGTAAATACCTGCCAATAATAGGTATTTCCTTCTGTAAGCTGCTGTACACCTGTTGAAGGATACTGAAGGCTGGTTCCCTGAACCCTGACATCCATCATTTCATATTCCAGCAGTGACACCGGTGACCCCGGGCTGCCTGCCGTTGTGCTCTTTGCACCCTGAATCAGTGTTTCAGGGTTCTCTCCATCCCTTTCTTCAACAACAATCAGCCTGTATTCACGATTTTGCAGCCCTTCCCATCGGAATTCCGGATATGGGTTTGTTATCATCATACCAGAACCGATATCGTCTCCAGGAGCGAGCAGATAAAGCGAGAGTTCATCATCAGTCATTTCTCCCCCAATAAATGCTGTTGTATTTGTCACAAAATCACCACCAGACGGACGGTTATTGTTTTGATACAATCTGATTTCAAGTTCATATTCATCAACCGGCAGTGTTGTCCGTCCCTGCAAGCGATTCATCAACTCTGTACCGGAACTTGTAATACCACCTTCAAAACCGAGATCGGCGTCAAGCCCGATTAGCCGTCCTCTTGCCAGGTCATTATTGGATGCATAAACAGTTTGGCCCGGATTCAGGCTGAACGGTGTACTCGTCCTCTGAAAACTTTCCGCAATTAACCCATCCTTTCTTGACCGTACCAGCATATCGAGGTAGAGTGACTCTTGTACAACATCGGACCGGTTTTGTATAAAGATTGTGAATAACCGGGTGCCGCCGCCGCTTTCATCAAACACAAGGTTTGTAAGGCTGATGATCTGTGCATTCGAAAATACAGGATCCACCTGGACTTCCAGTTCAACTTCTGAAGTCTGGGCTGCGGTTGGGTACGCAAACAGAATTAAAGAGAGCAATAAACTTGCAGTTACTACTACGCTATATTTAATGAAATCCGACATCTTCTCTAATTTTTTGTTCAATCTATTGAATCCTCTCCTTTCTTAGAAATAATTCGGTGTATATGAAAAAAGTTTAATCCCGGGCTATTGATTATGAAAATAAACTCATATTCATCAACCCGTCATTGAAATAAATCCATTTACAGGCCCCTGATCTATATCCGGACCTTTATAGTTCAATTCGAATTCATACTTATGGTATAGTTAAAGACGATCTAATGGCTATTTCGTTACAAATTAAACCAATTCAGATTAGCATCCAGGATAGCCTGATTATGAGTGACAAACTTATTGATATCAGATGCCTGATTTATAGTCACTATTCGAATCAGAGTGTGAAAAATCAAGTGTTCCTGAAGATATAGAAATTGACTTAATACACTCTGTATTGTGGAGCTACGGGGATTCGAACCCCGGACCTTCGCGCTGCCAGCGCGACGCTCTAGCCAGCTGAGCTATAGCCCCCAATAAAGACAGCCTGAAATATACAATGGATAACACATTATTGCCAATACTCAGTTGTAAACCCGGCATATATTGATTATTACAGCGGTAAATCAACATGTTATATTTACAAGCATCATATTTTTAACAACAAGTATCCTTTGAAAAGCATTATTTTAATATTATTATACCGCCTGATCTATTCTATGGAAACCTTTTCAACAAATTTCTGTTTAAAGTCTTCTTTAGGGTAACGAAGTATTCATTCAGGGTTAAAAAAGTTCTTTTTTTTATTTCCACATAAAAAATTTTATAATATTTTTAAACCTGTTTTCTCTTAACAACTCAAACCAATGACATATGACCAGATCGTTTAAATTACTCCTGATTTTCAGCTTAATGATCGGTTTAATCGCCTTCAGTTACGGCTGTGGAACTACAGAAGAAGTAGTTGAAGAGCCGGAAGTGGTCGAGGAACCGGAAGAATTAGATGACGAGATGGATTGGATGGAAGAAGAGGAAGAAGAGGTTGAGGAAGCTGACTTCATCGAAGAGCTTAATCCTATCAACTTTGATTTTGACAAATCTGACATCACCAATCGTGCAGCTCAATTACTTGCTCAAAACATTGAAATGCTCCGAGAGAACCCCGATGTAAATGTGCGTGTTGATGCATACACTGACCATGTGGGTGGAGATCAATACAATGTTCGACTGAGTGTAAGAAGAGCAGAATCCGTTGCTAATTTCTACAGAACCAATGGCATCAGTTCCGACAGAATTGATACCCGCGGTTTAGGAAAGCACCCGATACCATGTACTGCTGCAGAAGCTGACGATGGAACCCCGGGATGTGAAAAGAACAGGGTTGCTGAATCTCATCCGATTAATCCGGACCCCTACGCACCAGGCAGCTAAGTCTGTTGTTTATAAGAATCTCCAAAGGCGGGCTGAAAAGTCCGCCTTTTTTTT
>SLKH01000112.1 GCA_007134665.1 Balneolaceae bacterium | reverse complement strand
GGCGATACCGACCCTGGAACGGTTTGGTGTTTCTGCGGCTGGGCTATCAACTCAAAAGTACAGCAAAATACCGGAACCGGTACGCAGGAAACACTTGTTAACCTTCTTTATCGCTGATTTCAACGACATTCTCACCGCTTTGAAGCAACTCTATTGCTTTAAGTAATGCAGATGATAAAATTTCTCTCATCTTGGCGTTAGAAGTGTTACCACATGTAACCCAGATAAACTTTGGCGGCGTACCCCTTTGTTCAATAAGCTGAATGAAATCATCGTCTTTACTCATGACAATCGCATCTGATTTCTTTGCCTCTTCAAAAATCTCAGGGTCTGTTGCATCACGAAGACCAAGAGAACGAACCGACTCTGCTTCTATATTATCAAAAGTGCGGTTAATCCACGCTGCTATAGCCGGTGAGAGCTGTGCATCAATCCAAAGCTTCATGCCGCAACGATCGGATGATCAATTTTCCCACGGGCATACTTGATGGAAGCTTCAATATCTTCTTTTTCCAAATCAGGCAATTCTTCTAAAATCTGCTCATGACTGAGACCGGATGCAAGCAGATCCAATACGTCAACGACACGGATTCTCATGCCCCTTATGCATGGCCTGCCACCACATTGCTCGGGATTGGTAGTAATGCGTTTTCTCCAGTCTTTCATTTTGGTAGAATTTTGTTGAACTCTATTGTAAATCTACTTAAAACACGGCAGATATCATAGATTGAGGAAAAGGAGGTTAACATCGTTTATACCAAACTCTTTCCTACCCGTAAACTGGCCTTGAAAGCCGAGCGCATCATCAAACAATATATACAAGCTCGCGGCCAATGACTTGTGTTATCCCATAAACCCGGCAGCAGAGCAGCCTGATTCTGTGTTGCACAGCAGAGCAGTGCAACAAGTATAAGAGATGAAATCAATACCGATCTTTAGAGACCCATCCTCATGCACCACCTTTTCGGTTCATCTGTTCATCTGTTCATCTGTTCATCTGTTCATCTGTTCATCTGTTCGTCGGTTCTTCGGTTCATCTATTTTTCGGTTTTCCTCCTTCGCAAATCGATCTATCGGTCCATCGGTCATTCGCAATTCAAGCTTTTATAGAGCCATCGTTAACCATCAGCCTAAACACCAACCCTAAGTGGTTTCTATGTAACAATTTTTCAATAAGTTATCTGCTTGCCCACCGTAAGTTCTGCCTGCGATGTTCTCATATCTATTTTTTACAAATTAATTTGAAACATCAGCCTACTAAAATCATCTATTAAGCATAAAGGCAATTGTATGATTTTCATACTCTGTTTTGAGAGAATTAATTATTTGCTTTTACCGTAACTGTGTCAACCGTCATTCAGGTGTTTAATTAGTAAAAAAATGACACCTCACATATTAAATACAAGGTTAGGTTATGAATTTGAAGAAAAACTTTATTAACGATCCGGAGAATTTTGAGAAATCCATGGGGAAAGTTCTTGAAGCAGGAGTACCAGATAAATTTGATAAGCATTTTCTGATTGAGAAAGGGTTTAAAGAATCTATTGCAATACTCTATGTAAACCTGTTCACCTCGCTTGAACTTGTAGATGAAGAAGGTAACACAACAGATGACTATGAACGTCTTGTTTCATCTGATTCCGAAGCCCGGATGGTGATCGCTGAAAAAGTGTGGCAGCAATACTCCGAACTTTTCGCTGAGGAAAAACAGATCTATGAGAAGTCAATTGAAAAAATTACGGAAGTATTCAAAAGAGTGTATGGTGATGATCATTCAGAAACATACCTGAAGCTGTTGGCGACCACTTTCAAAACATTGGTTGACTATGCAAACCTTCAGTCAGGGAAAAAAATTGCTGTACTCGAAGAAGTAGCAAGTGAAGCCTACCTTAATGGTACTTCCGAGCATGACGGTATTGAGGAAATGGATTCCGGAATATCTATGCAGGAAGATGCAGATTTTAATAACACTGATTCTGAATCTGCTGAAATTAACAATGATCAGCCGTATTCAGAGGAAGAATTACAGGAAAGTGATACAATTATTGATGAACTGATCGAATCTGAAATTGACTCTGAACAAATAATACCCGAACCTGAAAAAATGACTCAAGAAACCAGCGTAACAGAGAACCTTAAAAACGAATCAGAAGCAGACCTTGCTTCCGGAAATAAGGATATCAATCAGCAGCTTGCATTGATTCTATCAAAGAAAGTTGATCTTCTTCAAAAACTAAACCGTCCCAAAGAAGCCGTTGAGGCAATTGATATGCTAATCGATTTTTATGACAAATCAGACAGAGCCGACCGGACTGAAGTTCTCTCCAAAACATTGATTCGAAAATCTGAATTACTTGAGGAACTCGGGATGGAAGAAGAAGCTTTGTCAGCTTGTGATGAATTTCTCAATCGATTTTTTGAGTCGAAGAGCTGATTTTATCAATTAGCAGTAAACCTTATTCTGATAGACTATTTTACTGGAAAATACCAGGCTATAAGGATGATATTATATGAGGTAAAAGTGTAATTCTTTTGAATGAACAGAGTTGTCCATAATATCTATCCGGTGATATTATTCTTCCTTTCTTTGATTTTGGTGCTTTTTACTGATCCTGAAATTTTAAGAGAAAGAGCACCATCATATGTCGTTTTCACATGTTTTCACAGAATGCCGGGAAAAGGATGGCACCCCAAAGGCAGAATGAATTTTATAAAACGGCTTTTAATCGCCTCAATGTCGGGTTTAGCTGGGCTATCAATACAAGGTATCATTCAGGAAATTCTTTGATAATCAACTACCCTCCTCACCTATTCAGGTTGCACATTATAAACTCATTAGAACCTTGTCCTTTTCATTAGAAAAAAAATAAACTTTTTGAGTTTTTGGTTCGATTCTGTTTATTGGATACTCAGTTGGTCAGCAACTGAATTAATTAATATATTGAGAAGTAAAAATTGCCTTAGCCGGCACATTAGGTATTAACAGGGGTAATAGCAATCTGTAGCAATTGATGAGTGCAGCCATAAGTGCGGTATGCCCTGATTACACTGCAATAGAGCCCCGCCGAACTAACATTTAGAGCATAATGAAAAACGCAGAACCAAATCAGACACTAACTAATGTCTTAAGTGAATCAATCCGTGTCAATGGCACTTATACATCAGCCAGTGATGTCAGAATTTCTGGTACAATTGATGGAGATGTTCATGTGGACGGGACACTGTTCATCGGGAAAAACGGGGTTATCAACGGGAATATCATTGCAGATCAGATTTATGTTTCCGGGAACGTGACAGGTGTTTTAAGGAGTAATGGTAAAATCACAGTGCGGGAGACAGGTGTTATAGTTGGTGATCTCTACACCCCCTCACTCGCCATAGAAGAGCATGCAATTATTGAAGGATTGATTAACACAATCACAAAGAAATCCGTTAAACCTGAACCAGTTGCAGATCAAAATGGTGAACAGAAAGTAACTGAAAATAAAGAAGCTGACGTTACATTCAATTGATTCATCATTATTTATCTATTCATAGAAAGCACTACTGCTTCCCTTGATATTCATCTTGTCAAACGCAATGGAAAAAAGAGTTCCATTGCCGTTTGATATTTTTTGATAACTGTATTCAGCTCTTAGTTGTTGTGTCAATACCGAGATAATCTGAATGCCAAGACTATTCCCTTCCTGAAGCTTTTCCATGTCAGGGATGCCGATTCCGTTATCACGTATCGTCATTATTACCCTCTCACCAGTTATGGCCAAATTCATTTCAATTTTCCCGTCACTTTTTTTATCAAATGCATGTTTCATGCTATTGGTGATGACTTCATTAATGATTAATGAGAAAGGAACAGCCTGATTTACGTTCAGATAAACCGGACTAAGATCATAATCCACTTTAATCACAGAGTCCGGATCGAATGTTTGACTGATTTTGTCAACCAGCACATCTATATTATTGGCAACGTCTATCATAGAAAAATTATTCGATTGATAAAGCTGCTCGTGTATATTTGCTATTGTTTTAATCCTTCCCACACTGTCCATAAGGTGATTTATATGATCCTGCCCCTCCATCTTTGCGGCTTGCAACTGTAGCATAGCCGAAACAACTGCAAGGTTATTCTTAACGCGGTGATGAATTTCAGCGAGTAAGATTTCTTTTTCTCTTAGTGATTTTTTTATCTCTTCCTCCTGTTTTCTCCTGTGTGTTACTTCCCGGCCAATCGATATCCAGTGAGTGAAACGGCCAGTGTTATCAGAAACAGGAACCATCGAAATATTAACCCAGAATTCTTCTCCACTCTTTTTATAATTTAAAAATTCTGCATTTACGGGTTTGCCTTCTTCAAGGGCTACTCTCATTCGTTTCAACTCATTTCGATCGGTTTTGGGCCCATTAAGGAAATGAAGTGTTTGACCTTTCACCTCATCACGGGAATAACCGGTCATTTCCGTAAATGCCTGGTTGGCATAAATAATTTTCCTTCCCGGCAGGTTCGTTGGTTCTGACTCAAGAATAACGACCGACTCCTGAGTGTTGGTAATCGCTGATTCAAGAAGTTTCAGACGTGCTTCTTCTTTTTTCCTTTGTGTGATATCTCTTGAATTTGCCACATAACCGCTAACAGCCGGATTATCTGTCATATTCGTTACGATGGTTTCAAGCCAGCGCCAGTTACCTTCAAAATCCCGGTATCGATACGGTTCGATTTCAATTAGCTCTTCAATCGGCAATTCATCAAGCAGCTTTATTATCCGTCCCTTATCATCTTCGTGAATGTATTCAAGTGCATTTTTATCAAGGAATTCTTCAGGTTCAAAACCCAAAACTTTTTTAACTGTTGGAGCAATATACTTATAGTTCGCTTGTTCATCCAGAATGGCGATAAGGTCCGAACCCTCCTGAACCATCGCTTTAAATCGCTGTTCACTCTGCTTTAGATCATCTATGGCATTTCTTTTTTCAATGGCATTGGCAAGGTTTAATGTCACAGAAGAAAGAAAACGAATTACTTCATCTGTCCATACCCGGTCGTTTGTACAATCATCCATTCCGATGAACCCGACAAAACTTCCATCAATAAATATGGGTAGTGCCAGGATCGACCTGACCCCCTGATCTTTTACTATTCGTTTAAATTCGCTGTCAGGTAACTGACTGACAATCGATTTAAATGGTTTTCCCTCAGCAAGCGGTTTCATAAATATCAGAAAATCACTGGCTATCAGATTTTGTATATCCGGATTTTCCAACTCCGAAGAAACTTTTAGATTTGACCATTCATTTCTCTGGCTTATCAAACGTTTTCCAGAATCGGGATCAGGGTGAATTTCAAAATAATAAACACGGTCTGCATCTACAGCTTTGCCAATTGTATACAGGATATTGTCAAGTATCGATTCCCAGTCAACCTTTTGAAGCAGCAATCCTGCAATTTCTGAACCTGCGGCCAGTAGATTACTTTTCTTTATAACCTCTTGTTCCGCTTTAATTTTATCAGTTACATCATTTGCCGATACTATTCTTGACGGGATCCCTTCAAAAAACGTTTCATTCGTTTGAACTTCAACATCAATGATTTTTCCACTCTTCGTTCGATGCTTCCATAAATTTTCATCCCCTATCACTGAATCTGCCATAATCTGTCCGTGATCTGGATGATCTGTATCTGCTTTCGACAGCCGTATCTCATTAATTGACATCTTAAGGAATTCTTCTTCATTGAATCCGTAGTGATCCACAGCAGCCTGATTAACATCCAGGAAACGTTTGGAATCCTGATCATATACCCACATCGGAATCGGGCTCAGGTCGAACAGCTCTCTGTATTGTTTTTCAGAATCCTCAAGTTCCCTGCTGATTTTCTTTCTTTCAGTACTATAGATAATACTTCTCTTCAGCAATTCTTCGTTGAGATCGTCCTTCAGAAGATAATCGGAAGCTCCAAGGTTCAGCGTTTTTACACCAAATTCCTGGTTTGTATGCCCAGTCAATACAATAACCGGTATATGCCCTGACTGTTGTACAATACCTGTTACAAGTTCTTCCCCCCGTGCATCCGGAAGAGTGAGGTCGAGAAGAACAACATCATAATCTTTTCCTGACCCTATTCGTGTTGTTGCCCGTTGAAAAGAGTCTGCATGATCAATATCAGGTTGTACGAACTCTTTTATCAGATACTCTTCAATCAGGTAAAAATCACCCTGATTGTCTTCAACAACCAATACAGACAGATTTGCTTTAACATGATTCATCTGCTCTTGATATTCGTTGGCAATTGTACAATCGATATCCAGAAACTTTCGATCTTCGATATGACATCGAGAAAATTATTGACATCAACCGGTTTTGTGATATAACAATTGGCATGATTTTTATACGATTTCATTACATCAACTTCGGATGAGGATGTAGTCAGCATGACAACCGGTATGTGTGTAAGGTCCGGATTTGATTTGATATGGTTCAGAACTTCATGCCCATTTAATTTGGGCAAATTTATGTCAAGCAGTATGAGGTCCGGGGTAACAGCCCCTTCATACCCGTTCTTTTTTTCAAGAAACTGTACAGCTTCCCAGCCATCTTTTACCACAGAGATAGAATTATTAATCTTTCCTTCTTCGAGCGCTTCCGTAGTAAGAATAATGTCTCCTTCGTTATCCTCGACTAAAAGTATTTCGACAGGTTTCATATTGTAATTCTTTAATGAATGTCTTTTTAATGCTTCCTTGTACTGTTATACCTGCCCTAAATACTTAAGTTTCCTAAACTTAGGATATTATAATATGATCCCGATATACCAGTTTTATAAAAGCTCCCTATTAAGTATCCACAAATAAATCCATCAGAAAAAAGTTGTGCCCCACATGCATGGACACCATACTGATTCAAATCAGCAAATCATTTTAACCCAAAAAAAGTCGTTAGACCTTTTGGGTTAAAAT
>SLKH01000273.1 GCA_007134665.1 Balneolaceae bacterium | reverse complement strand
ACACAACACTCAGGGATGGGGAGCAGTCTCCCGGATATAGTATGAACAAATCCGAGAAACTCAGAATGGCCCTACAGCTTGAACGGTTGAATGTTGATGTCATTGAAGCAGGTTTTCCAATTGCATCCGAGGGAGATTATCAAACCGTAAAAGAAATTGCCAAAACGATCAAAAGCAGCACTGTTGCAGGGCTTGCAAGAACGGCAACCCAGGACATAGAGCGAGCAGCTTCAGCTCTGGAAAAAGCTGCCAAGCCCCGGATCCATACTTTCATAGCAACTTCTGATATTCACATGAAGTTTAAACTCAGAAAAAGCCGTGAAGAAGTTATTGAGTCAGCAGTCAAAGCCGTTGAACTTGCAAGGAGTTATTGCGATGATGTTGAATTTTCGGCTGAAGATGCCTCAAGAAGTGATCCTGCATTTCTCTATGAAATTTTTGAAACTGTAATCGAAGCCGGTGCCAATGTCATCAATGTTCCGGATACAGTTGGGTATGCACTTCCCTGGGAATATGGACAGCTTATGGCAAACATCAGAAAAAATGTTCCGAACATTGAGCAGGCGACTCTTAGTGTACATTGTCATAACGACCTCGGACTTGCCGTTGCCAATTCACTGGAAGCAATCCGGAATGGAGCTCAGCAAGTTGAATGTACAATAAATGGAATAGGTGAACGTGCCGGAAATGCTTCACTTGAAGAATTTGTGATGGCGATTGCCACTCGACAGGCTGATTTTGAGCATTTCACCAATATCAAAACTGAAGAGATCTCTGAATCAAGCCGTTTGCTCGCTGAAATTACCGGGCATGGCGTTCAGCCTAACAAAGCGATTGTCGGAGCCAATGCCTTCGCACATGAAGCCGGAATCCATCAGCATGGAGTACTGAATAATCCATTGACCTATGAGATTATGACCCCGGAATCTGTAGGGCTCGATTGTAACCGGATTGTACTCGGTAAACATTCCGGAAGGTTTGCTTTGGGTAAAAAAATCGAATCCATCGGATATAACCTCTCCAGGGATGAATTAAATCAACTGTATGTCAAGTTTACAAACCTGGCAGACGAGAAGAAGATTGTCGATGAGAACGACCTTCGGTCACTTCTTTCCGAATTACTGCCACACAAAAAAATTTCCGGTGATTCAACGGTTTCACAGGTATAAATCAAACAATTTAATTAATACAAAAATCAGATAACGATCCTATGGGAATGACATTAACCGAAAAAATCCTCGCCAATCATAGTGGCAATACATCCGTAAAACCCGGAGACAATGTCTGGGTTGATGTGGATGTTCTGATGACTCATGATGTATGCGGGCCTCCTGCCATCGGCATTTTTCAAAAACAGTTTGGAGAAAATGCGAGAGTTTGGGATCCCGAGAAAATGGTCATCATTCCGGATCACTACATTTTTACCAAAGACAAATACGCCAACCGTAATGTTGATATCCTGCGGGGTTTTGCAGCAGACCAGGACCTGCCATACTATTTTGACGTAGGTACAGACCGCTACAAAGGTGTATGCCATATTGCGCTTCCGGAGGAAGGGTTTACCCGTCCGGGTGAAGTTCTCTTTGGCACAGATTCTCATACCTGTACTGCCGGTGCCTTCGGACAATTTGCAACTGGTATAGGAAACACCGATGCCGCATTTATCATGGGAACCGGCAAGTTATGGGTAAAAGTGCCCGAGACTATGCGTTTTATTTTTGATGGAGACCACCTCCCACCCTACCTGATGGCCAAGGACATCATACTCCAGATAATCGGGGATATCGGGGTTGACGGTGCAACGTACCGGACGATGGAATTCGCAGGGCCGGGCATCAAGGCAATGAATATAGAAGACCGGATGACCCTGACCAATATGGTAATAGAAGCCGGTGGCAAAAATGGAATCGTCGAACCTGATGAAATCACTGAGGAGTATGTCAGAAAGCGAACTGATAAACCATTTACTTCTCTCTACAGCGATCCGGATGCTAAGTATCACAGTGTGAGAAGGTACAACCTTGAAGAGATGGTGCCGATGGTTGCAAAACCTCACAGCCCTGATAACAAAGCGACTGCGGAAGAACTCGAAGGTACTGAATTGACCCGTGCATATATCGGGTCATGTACAGGGGGTAAATTGACCGATTTTATTGCAGCTGCTGAAATAATCAAAGGCAACTCATTGAAAATCGACACCTATATCGTGCCGGCTACAACTGAAATTGCCCGCGGCCTGGAAACAGAAAAAGTAAACGGAAAAACACTCCTTGAAGTGTTTGAGGAAGCAGGTTGTAAAATCGGCCGCGCATCCTGTGCTGCATGTCTTGGCGGCCCTGAAGATACATTCGGACGGCTGAACAGTGATGAAATATGTATTTCATCCACCAATAGAAATTATCCCGGACGTATGGGTTCCAAACAGGCTCAGGTGTACCTGGCATCACCTTATACCGTAGCTGCCTCTGCGGTTACCGGCAAAATTACCGATCCGCGGGTGTTTATCCAGGAAACGATTATATAACTACATCAGTCTATTCTGATGGTGACCTCAACCCTGACCTGACCCGGGTGGTACATAAGGCCACTCCTAAGTCAGGTCAGGGATTAAAATTTTATAGGAAAATAATAGCAAACATTTCACTCAGTAATTTTCATGATTAAAGGAAAAGCATTTGTCTTAGGCAAAAATATCGATACCGACCAAATTATACCGGCTGCTCATCTTGTATACAGCCTCGAAGATCCCGAAGAACGAAAATTTTATGGGCGGTATGCACTCTCGGGAGTACCTGAAAAACAATCCGGCCTGCCAAAGGGTGGGATCCCGCTCGTTGAACCGGATAAATTTGAAAGTGAGTTTACCATTGTTGTTGGCGGACCCAATTTCGGCTGCGGCTCCTCACGAGAGCATGCACCGGCTGCCCTTCAGATAGCCGGAATTAAAGCGATCGTTTCTCCCGGATATGCCAGAATATTCTACCGCAACTCTGTTGACGGTGGCTTTGTCATTCCTTTTGAAAGTGTCGAAGATCTTAGTACTCAAATCCATACCGGAGACGAGTTGGAAATTGACCAGGAAAAACTGGAATTGCGTAACCTGACACAAAATGTAACTTACGAAATTAAGGATCTCGGCAGTGTTGCAGATATCATCAATGCCGGTGGCATCTTCGAATATGCACGGCAACAGGGTATGGTGGCGTAAGCATGAAAAAATTTAATCTTGTTACTCTGCCCGGTGACGGAATCGGCAGTGAAGTTGTTGAAGGTGCACTGAAAGTTTTGAGGACAGCCTGTAAGCAACACGATATTGAATTGAATATTCAGGAATTTCCATTTGGTGGAATCTCTTTCGATAAGCATGGAACACCGGCAACTGATGAGGCAATCGAAGCCTGCAAGGAATCTGATGCTGTTTTGCTCGGTGCGGTTGGTGGTGAAAAATGGGACCATCTAACCGGAGCTGACAGGCCCGAATCGGGACTATTAAAATTACGAAGTGAGCTGGAAGTATTCGCAAATTTCAGGCCGGTCAAGGTATACCCCGAGCTGGCACATGCCTCAACATTAAAGGAAGAAGTGATCAGTGGAGTTGATATACTGATCGTCAGAGAACTAACCGGAGGTATTTATTTTGGGAAACCCAGGGAAACAAATCGTTCTGTAGACGATCCGTATTCATTTGATACGATGAGATATCATCAGTCGGAAGTTGAAAGGGTTGCCCAAAAAGCATTCGAGGCAGCATCTACACGCAATCAAACTGTCTGCTCTGTTGACAAAGCCAACGTGCTTGGAAGCTCACGTTTCTGGAGAGATACAGTCATTGAATTTTCCAAAAAATACCCTGAAATCACCCTGCAGCACATGCTCGTTGATAACTGTGCCATGCAGCTGATTCGCGATCCGAAACAGTTCGATGTCGTTTTGACGTCCAACCTGTTCGGTGATATTTTAAGTGACGAAGCAGCTATGCTGACAGGCTCCATTGGGATGCTCCCGTCGGCCAGTCTCGGTAACGGCCCCGGGCTTTACGAACCCGTCCATGGCTCCGCACCGGATATTTCAGGCCAAAATAAGGCTAATCCACTGGCAACTATTGCATCAGCAGCATTGCTTTGCAGATATTCATTAGGCCTGGAGCAGGTGGCTGTTGAAATTGAACAGGCAATTCAGGATACACTATCAGCCGGTTACCGAACCGGCGACATTTACACCGGTTCTGAAAGTGAAACTCTGACCGGAACCGAGGAGATGTGTAATCAGGTATTAAAAGCACTTGGTGAATTCAATAAAGCGGAGACTGCGTAATTAAACTCTGAATTTTCCGGGGAATCAAACCTAAACCTGTTTCTTTTGAACACCTCCTGTCTTTTTAATCTACAGGAGGTGTTTTTTATAACCCGAATTCGATTATTAATCATTGCAAGAAAACACTTGAAAAGGCGGGGCTTCTTATGCACTTTAAAATGAATTAAGAATCGAAATCAGGTTCATATCTAAATCAGCACCAGTTACAAACTTTTCATTCAATTCCAAGATACTCAATAACACTTGGCCAATTTGGAAATTGATCGGATCCGAATAATATTAATTCACCTGTAAAATCTTCTGCTCCGTTTTTTTTGCGATCATCAATCAGGTAGTCTCCCCTGTTCAGTTGCTTATTGTGACTCAGAATTAATCTCTTATAAGCCGCTTTCGGCAGATGTTCCTGAACCCATAAAAGTTTGTCCTTCCAGGCACTGGGGTTTTGCCAGGGAGCTGTCGATAAGATAAATGTTTCATATTCGCTGGAAATTTTATGGAATGCATCGATTGCACCAGTAAGTGGCGGCAGATTTCGAAAATAGCCGGGTATCTCATCAATCCTGTATTCATAGTTCCGGAAAGTTTCATGATCAAGCCGGCTGATACCCCATTCAAAGTCAACCAGCGTATTATCCATATCTATATAAACAATTCTCTTCGATTCAGGCATAACTTCCTTCAATCTGATTAAAAATTTTCACCATAGGCAAATTGCTGCTTGATTAAATCAATACAACAATTAAATTAATATTATAAAGTTTTTATCAACAAATCGTACTACACTCTGCAGGGAGGAGTTGTATGCGGATTAGGCCTTTTTCCATATTTGTACTCAGTTTGTGCACTTTAACGTTGTACATTTCAGAGTTGTATGCTCAGAATCCTGATATAGCTGATATCGAGGGGCGGGTAATAAATATAGAGACAGGTACACCTCTTGCTGATGCTCACGTATTTCTTTCGGGTACAACAATAGGGACGATATCCAATACTCAAGGCTGGTTTCGGTTTCGAAATGTACCACCGGGCTCACATAAATTAACAATTTCCATTATCGGTTTTGGGAGGATTTCACAAGACATCATCGTTCAGGCCGGTGAATCAAAATCAATCCTTGTTGAAGCGGAACCCAAGGTTTATGAGATGAATGAAATTTATGTCGGCAACCTGGATGATCGCTGGGAGAGGTATTTGCAACGTTTTTATCGTCTTTTCATCGGTGAATCACAGAGAGCTGATTCAGTGAGGATTCTTAACCCGGAAGTTCTGCGATTTGACTCACGCTGGTGGGGGCGGTTCACCGCTGAAGCCATGGCACCTCTTATCATTGAAAATAATGCACTCGGTTACCAGATCACCTATTACCTTGATGATTTTTATCATTCCGGATTTATTACAAAATGGGATGGTGATCCCCTGTTTACAGAACTTACTCCCAGGGATTCTCTTCAGGCTGCCTACTGGAACAAAAATCGGAAAGAGGCTTTTTACGGTTCACTACGACATTTTTTAATTGCAATACAGGAAAAAAGAATACCGGATGACGGATTTATCGTTCACCGCCTGCCCCGCGATATACAGGGAATATCAAGGCAAAACCGCTTCAGAACCAATACCGACAGGCTGCTCAGAGAAGCAGATGAAGAACCACTAAATCGATTCAACTTTTCAGGCCGGCTTGAAATCATTTATACCCGGCAGGAAGAAGATCCCCGATATGTACAATGGGCAAGAGACCTCAGGCGTGGGCCTGCAAGATCACAAACTTCCTTTCTTGAACTCAATGAACGGCCAATCACAATTGATCCGGACGGGGAAATCATTGAAACGTATGGTGCAACAAGATTTGGCTATTTCTCTTTTCATCGCCTCGCAGACAAAACTCCCCGGGAATACCGCCCTGATAACTGGTGAATGGTTTTTTAGTGATTTCTTGTTTCCCATATTGAGTTCGATTATAAAAACTTACATCAGTTTTCATGTCTGATCAGGATGATATCCGGTTTCTTCAGTGGGCGCTGCCCAAAATGGGTTATAAATGGAGCGGTTTCCGAAAACCAAGGAACCAGGTAATCAAACGGATTAAAAACAGGATACAGGAATTGAATATCCGCGGTGGATATTCTGAATACAAATCATATCTTGAAATACATCCTGAAGAATGGAAATATTTTGAGCGGATCTGCTTCGTCACAATTAGCAAGTTTTTCAGAGACAGAAAGCTTTGGGATTATTTGCGTGATGAAATCATTTCAGATCTCTTAAAGAATCCAAAAATAAAAAAACTGGATATATGGTCGGCCGGTTGCTGTAATGGTGAGGAGCCCTATTCAATTGCCATCATACTCGATCAGCTATCAAAACAAACAAAGCAGTTCATTCAGGCCGGAATTATTGCAACGGATCTGGATTCCGAAGTACTTGATCGGGCAATAAAAGGATTATATCCGCCCGGTGCTCTTAAAGAAGTGACTGAGTCCGAGCTTGAAACGTACTTCATTAAATGTAGAAGTAATAAGAGTTCTGATTATCTGATAGATAAAAAACTGGCCAATTCTATTGAATTTGAAATACGGGATATCAAAAAGTCAATTCCAGGACGGAAATTTCATCTCGTTTTCTGCCGAAATCTTGTTTT
>SLKH01000313.1 GCA_007134665.1 Balneolaceae bacterium | reverse complement strand
TTCAGGATCCTGGAGGATTGAACATCACCTTCTGATGAAAATCGATAAAAACAGATACTCCCTTTTAACAGCACAAGTGATTCAGTCGCATGTTCAAGCGGATGCATATGTGGACGGATATAGGTACCCGGCTGCAGGAAATTTAACATCCTTTGCACCCTGTCTTCCTGGGTTCGATGAATCGGCAAAATAATCCGTTTTCGTTTGCTTGTTCTCGACCCCTTGATGCCCATCTCCATTACTTCAGGTGTCAATACAAACTGGTCGCCGCTGATATTCTCAAATGCATTCATTTTATTTTAGTTCTTTTTTACCCTGAGTTATTATCCGTTGAATTCAATCCTAATGCCAAAGAAGCCATCAAAGGGGCCCCTGTCAGAAAACATTTTTCGTCAATATTATACTTCGGATGGTGCCAGCTCCAGGTAGAACCGGCTTTGTCACTCCCGCTTCCAAGGAAGAAAAAAGCACCGGGAAAATGTTCCTGGTAAAAAGCAAAATCCTCACCTGCCATAATCGGCTTCTCAAGCTCAATGACAGCATTTTCACCATACAGCTTCTTAGCCTGCTTCATCACTTTCAACGTTAATCTTTCATCATTATTCACAGCGGGGTAACCCTCATTAAATGCAAATTTAAAAGATCCGCCGGCACCTTCAGCCACACTTTTTGTTATTTGTTCCATTCGGTCCCTGATCAGCATGGCTGTTTTCCGGTTAAAACTGCGAACCGTACCAATTAAAAAAGCTTTCTCCGGAATTACATTATAGGTTGATCCGGCTTCCACTTTCCCAACGGTCAATACTGCAGGTTCTGTCGGATCTACATTACGGCTGATAACCGTCTGGAACCGGGTGATCACATCCGCTGCCATCACAATCGGATCGATTGTTAGTTGCGGGGAAGCAGCATGGCCGGCTTGTCCGATCAGTTCTATTTCAAATTCATCGGGCCGTGCCATCAACGGGCCACTTTTAATAGCAATGGTTCCCGGCTCGAACTGCGGACTCATGTGTAGCCCATAAATCTCTTCAACACCCATTTTATGTAGAAAACCGGACTCACACAATAACCGGCCGCCACCCGGCAATTTCTCTTCACCAGGCTGAAAGATGAACAATACCTTCCCGTCAATATGATCTTTAAAATCTGAAACAATTTTTGCGGCTCCAAGCAAATTGGCAGTATGTGCATCGTGGCCACAGCAATGTGCTGCCCCGGGCCTTTCCGATAAAAAATCCTTTTTATGCTCTCCCTCTTCATTCATCGCTAAAGCATCAATATCTGCCCTTAAAGCAATCACAGGCCCATTTTCACTGTTCTTCCCCTCCAAAATACCTATACACCCGGTTTTCAGCGGCCGTTCAGTCCGTATTCCAATTGAATTGAGTTCATTGATAATATACCCGGTTGTATCGTGTTCATTGAAACTGGTTTCCGGATTTCGGTGAATATGACGCCGTATCCGGACCATCCAGTCATAGTATTCGATAGCTTTTTCCTTTAAATTCTCATTTGATATTGACATATCAGGATTTGACTTATTCGGATTTTACCTTCATAAGAAGGTAGTAACTTGTTCTAACCAATTCATACAGATTTTATAAGAATTTGATGTGATATTCGTTGTTATCCTGTGCAGTTAACCGGAACTTAAAAATCCGTTCTCGAACCTGGAATTTTCAAACAGTTTATAAAATGGGCACTCATAGTACAAAAATCTGTCTGTGCCAGGACGGATCTCATACTCTTTATTCCGAAAAATTTCATCAGCACTTTCATAACCCGAATGGTGCGATATCAGAGAGCCGCTACGTTTTTTTTGACACACCCGGCATTAAAGAAAAGCTAAACAACAAAGATACTTTCAATATTTTTGAGGTCGGGTTCGGAACAGGCTTAAACCTGTTACTTTTTATGGAACATCTCAGTAAAATGGAATCAGCTCCACAAGTTACTTATCAGTCGGTTGAAGCATTCCCTCTGAAACTTGAACAGGCTATAAAACTGAATTATCCTGAAAAACTTGACCTCTCGAATGCTGCCGAGATTCTTGCCTGTATTTTTCGTGATCTTAAACCGGGGAATAATTCCATCCGGCTAAAGAAAAATGTCCTGTTCAACCTGTACGTCGGTTCGTTTAATGAATTTCCGAAACCTGATTACAAATTTGACATGATTTTCTTTGACCCTTTTTCGCCTGATGTGAATCCTGAACTATGGACAGACCTCGTATTCAATGAACTTTCTTCTATGTGTAAACCGGATACACTTCTTTGTACATATGGTGCATCATCGGCAGGCAGGGCAGCCATGGCGTCTGCAGGCTGGAAGGTAGCCCGTGCACCCGGAGCTCTTGGAAAACGTGAAATGACACTGGCATCACCGGACCCTGACCAGCTTTCAAATTGGGAAAGAGTAAATGAAGCCCGACTCTCTGAACGCTACCGAAACGGAGAGTTTAATTCCAGTAAAACTCGTTAAATCATTCAGAAGAGATCATTTTTAGTATCAATTTCTATTCATGTTTATGCTCTTAGCCTGGAAAGCAATTTTCCCAGAAATTTATTGCCATACATCTTTTCGATATGCCTCATATCAGCAAGTACCATTAACTCCTTCTGACTTCGAGAAAAAGCAACGTTTAGCAGTCTCGGCACACTCAGACCGTTTTTGGTTTCATCAAGCGGACGTACGGAATAGTGACGAATTCTTCCTCTTTGCGACTCACCGCTCATGACCGTATCAAATATAATATACGGTTTTTCACGTCCCTGGAATGTATGTATCGTTCCCACTTCCACTTCTTTCAGATTTGCTTCATAAAGCCGTCCCTTCAGATCATAAACAGTACTTCGAAACGGAACCATCACACCGATATCCTCGGGTACTATACCCTGCGATATCATATTGCCGATCAATCTTTCAATAACTTCCTGATGTACAAGATTCACGGGCTGAAAACGCCGCTCATTCGATTTCTGAGTTAGTACCGGATTATAGCGTGATGTATCGATCAGATGATATGCCCGGCCTCCTTTCAGGGTTTCCAGGCCGCCGTTAAGCTTATCCGTTTTAAGCCTCACTTCATAAAAAACGGTACTGATGACATCTGCAAGAGATGCTTCAAGCCGATACTGGGTATCAAAAAAACACGTAAATTCCGGATTCCGGTCATGCCAGTTAAAAAGCTGCTCAGATGTTTCAGCTTCCGAAACAGTTGTAAATATATCTTTTTCAAGAAATTTACGGGCGTCCTGATCGTCTGTTACCGAGATGGGCGGCAACTGCATCGGATCACCTACAATTACCAGGTGCCATTTCGCTTTTGACGCCAATACCATCAGGTACGGTAAACTGGCCATCGAGCCTTCGTCAATTACCACAGCATCAAAAGTATGATCAAAAAACAGTTCAGAAGTACAAACTTTGGCTAATGTTGTGGCAACCAACTGGCATTTTTTGAGTTCAATATGTTCATTAACGTGTTCCAGTTCTTCAGTCAACTCCTCAAGCTTCTCACGGCCGCCAATCGATCGGATTTTCTCATCGATGAACTCAAGTTCCATATTATGCTTTGCTGTCGGTTGTTTACCATCGCGCAGACGTTTTTCCACAAATTCTTTTATCTGTTTTTCACGATCAAGAAGGCTACTCCATTCAGCAGCTTTTTCACGACGTTTTTCAACAAGTTTTTCAATCTGACGGTCAAATGACACTTTTTCAATATGCTGATCATCAAGTGCTGGTTCACCATAGCGGGTTATACCAGTATCCTCCGGATTAAGGCCGATATTAACAGCGGCCTGCATAACGCTCAACAATCCTACATCCACAGCCCGATTTGTATTTGATGCAAATAATACGCGTTTACCATTATTCAGATAATTTGCTATAACATAGCCAAGAGTTGCAGTTTTACCTGTTCCGGGAGGGCCCCAGATGAATACCGTCCTGTTTTGCATCGATTTTTCGATTGCAGATTTCTGCGCTCGATTTCTATTGCCGTCATCCTTAATTTCCCGATGAAATGGCACTTTTAGAACCTTTGGGCGAAATAATCTTTCAATCCGTTCGATTACTTTTTTTTCTGCGGTTTCCAGCCTCATGAGTTCCTGTTTTGTACGCTGGAGTACAAAATCATTCTCCCACTCAACCTGCACTTCAGTAATCTCTGAACCAATATTTTCCGGAAATCTAAGTACAACTGATTTCTTATCATAAGTAACCGGTGTAACGATCCAGTTTTTTGATCCTATGATCGCCTTTATCTCTTCAGCAAAACGTATCCCTTGTTGATCACTTTCAAACTGATAATCAGCAGGCTTTGAATCACCGGCTGTTTCTGCCTGTAATTCTCCGCGGAACAGAACATCAGAGGAAGGGCGTTCACGGACTGTTTCAATCTCTTTTTCCAAAGCAGAAATCGCCTGCTCAAATAAATTCTCGATATCCATTTCCCCTGTTCGTTTCATAGGCTGAAAAGATACGGGAAACGATATCGAATTTTAAGAATTATTCAGAAAATGAATGACTGATCCTACAGTTTTCATCATCGATTTCACTTACTGATCCCATAACTCAGCCCGGATTGTCTCAGCACTCTTTTCGGAGATCATGTACTGCAGCTTTAATCGCCGCTTTTCAGGTATTTTTTGTTCGATCAATTTGGCACTTGCCGGTGTATAAAGAATAAGATCTGTTGACCGTACGAACAAGGGCAGTGATTTTCCGTACGTTGCACCAGCCACAAATGAACCTTCATATTTGATCGCTGTCTTGAGGTCACTGATCAGTTTTGTGATCGTTTTATCATCAGAAGTTACCAGGCCAATTGTTTCTATTGCAGCCCTGTCAATGATTGACAAAAGTATCTCGGGATCGAATGTATAAATCACCGGAAGAATCAAATGAGAATCACTTAATTCGCGGTAACTCCCAAACAGATGAATCGGTACAAAAAGTGCATCATATTTAACTGCTTCATGGTAGGCATCGGCCTGCATAACATTGCTTCTGACCCCAATTTGCTGGCGGATCGCTTCCGATAGCATCCCGCCGAGTTCCGCTGTTTCACCAACTGCAGCGCAGCTTTGAATTCGATCCGGCCACTCCATAAAACTGATTTGTTCTTCAAACAGAATTTCAATTTCAGTTTCATCAAGGCCGTACCCTACCAGTTCTTCAAGCAGTAATTTCATCTTTTCAGCTCCCGTTTCGAGCCGTTCAGACTTATCGAGGTTGGTATTTTGCCTGGTGACCACAAACCCGCGTCCTTTTTCACTCCTGATTAGCCCTTCATCAACAAGCATGTGATATGCTTTGCGAACTGTATGAAAGCTCGCTTCGAGCTGCCGCCCAAGATCTCGGGTGGAAGGGAGTAGTTCTCCAACCTGGAACTGTTTTGTAGCAATCATTAACCGGATTCTGTCGGCAATATGTTTGGCTGAATGTTTCATACAGCATGAAGGTACAGGTTCCCTTGTCAGTTTACAATCGTGTGAATTATTCGCCCGGATTTCTTATTTGGCTCTCTATTGGCCACTATCTGTGTATGCCTTATAGAACTATTCACTATTGAATTCGAAGCACTTTTGCACCTTTTACAGATCCAAGTTTCAAATCCGTAAGTGCCCGGTTCGCATCTTCCAGGCCATAAAGCTGAACATCCGGCTTGATGTCATACTCAGCGGCAGCTTCAAGCATCCTGGTTACATCCTTTCTGGTAACATTTGCAACTGATTTAACCTCCTTTTCCATCCAGAGATGTTCCGGATAGTTAATCCGTAACAAATAATCTATATCGGAATCCTCCTTTCTGATTGCATTAATCACAAGGCGGCCGGCCGGGAGAAGGTTTTTCAATGCTTCAACGACCGGTTTCCAAACCGGAGTTGTGTCGATAATAGCGTGCAATTTATCCGGTGATTCCTCCTGGGTATCGCCAGCCCAGACAGCTCCGTTATCTACTGCAAATTCCCGTTCATCCGGATTTCTTGCAAAAACATATACATCGCTCTCCGGATATATGTGCTTCACAAGCCTTAGTACCAGATGCCCGGATGCTCCAAATCCGGTCAATCCCAAACGATCTCCGTTTTCAATCCCGGTAAGTTCAAGAGAACGGTATCCTATCGCACCTGCACATAATAACGGAGCTGCTTCAACATCACTTAACGTGTCTGGAATTCTGTAGACAAACTGAGCGGAAACTGACATATATTCTGCATATCCGCCATTCACATCTCTACCAGTTGCCCGAAAATGATCACACAAATTTTCATTCCCCTTCAAACAAAGTTCACATTTGCCACATGCAGAAAAAATCCAGGCAATACCTACTCTGTCACCATGATTAAATCCGGCCACATTACTCCCCACTTTTTCCACCCACCCAACAACCTGGTGCCCGGGTATAACAGGAAAGACAGGCGGTGGTGTCCGGCCTTCTATTTCATCCAGTTCAGTGTGACAAACACCACATACTGATATTTTAACCAGCAGCTCATCATCATCAATACCAGGCATAGGATTATCCGTAAATCTGAGAGGCATCTGATTAGAGCCCACTTTGGAAACAGAGTCAATTTGCATGGATTTCATAGGCTGGATTATTTCAAGTTAATTATCAATGAAATAGTTATTACAGGACAAGTATAAAGTCATTTTTTAAAAATACACTTTTTAATTTGACTCTACCTTTATTTGTTTTATTATCCTGCAAAGCGTTACTAATTAGGTATATATCCATAAATAAGAGGAGGGGTAATATGAAAAAGCTCGTTGCGATTGCAATTCTATCCGTTTTGTTTGTTCCCTGTATGCTTCAGGCTCAGGCTCAACAGGATGCAACTGAAACTGAAATAGAACGGTTCAGATATGGTGTTGGATTTCAGGGTACATTTCCTGCTTCAGGAATCAGCGGAATGATGAGAATTACAGATGATATACAAATTCAGG
>SLKH01000231.1 GCA_007134665.1 Balneolaceae bacterium | reverse complement strand
TCTTCCTCATCTAACACGTCATCAGGATCTTCAGTCTCATCCGTTTCAGTGTCGGCCTCATCAACCTCGTCGGCATCACTTTCAATAATTTCTTCCGATGCTTTCTCTGATGTGGAAGCAATTTCGGCTGTTTCTTCAGCCTCCTCAGCTTGTTCCGCAGCCGATACGGCTGCTATTTCTTTCTCCGGAGTTTCTTCTTCTTTTTCTAAACTTTCTGCGGTTTCATCATCTGCAACCGCTTCATCTTTTGGTTCAATTTCCGGTTCCGGCTCATCCGGTTTTTTCAATTTTTCTTCTTCCTTCTCAACCGGCTCTTCCGGACTTAAATCTACTGCTTCAGTTTCCTTTTTATCCTCTGCGGTTTCTTCATCGATTGGCTCCAGGGGCATCTCATCGATAGGTTCCAGAAAGCTGTCGATTGTAACACTTTCATTCCTTTGAGTCTTCATTTGATTTCGCCTGGACTCATACTCTTCACGAGTTTTTTCATGCTCCTGGCTTCTCTCCTTATCTACACCGTACAACTCCTCCAGCACCTGGTACATCTCAGGTGTAATTCTGGAATTGGGTTTATTCGCAACTTCAAATCCCTCATCGGCAAGTGCATCTACAATCGATTTTGTAGCTACATTAAATTCTGAGGCAACTTTAAAGAGCTTTTTAGGTCTGTTATCAGTCATACGGTATATATAGAGTAAATTGTGCTTACAAAATTAAATCAGAAACGAAGCTGAAAGTTACAATCAATCTTGCTCGTCCTCAAATTCATAGGAAATGATGTCGATGATCTTCTCTGCCTCTTCCGGGCTGATCCGGCCCTGGGTTCTGCTTACGATTTCATCTTCATCAAGTTCAAGTACTGCTCTGGCTGTATCACAGCCGATTTCGTGAAGCATTTGAATAGTTTCGGCACCGAAATCCACTTCAAACTCACTTAAATCAATGTCATCCTCTTCATCAACCTCACGGTATACATCGATTTCACAATTAGTTAATTTTGATGCAAGGCGTATATTTACACCACCTTTTCCGATTGCTTTTGAAACTTCATCTGCGGGTACAAGTACATTTGCATGTTTACCATCTTCACTGAGTTCCACTTTGATGACACGTGCCGGCTGAAGTGCACGCTTTATAAATTCAAATTTATCATCAGTATAATTGATAACATCAATATTTTCATTCTGAAGTTCACGGACAATTGCATGGATCCGGACACCTTTCATCCCTACACAAGCCCCGACAGGGTCAACACGCTCATCATGCGATAATACTGCCACTTTTGAACGGTCACCCGGTTCCCTGGCTATTTTTACAATGTCAATAATTCCATCAAAAACTTCCGGGATTTCATTTTCAAACAGCCTTTCCAGAAATAATGGCGAAGTTCTTGAAATGATTACCGATGGATTCCCGTTGTATCGTTTCACTTCCACAACAACCGCACGGATCGTATCTCCTTTACGGTATCTGTCTTTATAAATTTGTTCGTTCTTCGGCATCACCAATTCAACACCGTTGTGGTTTACCAGTATATCCCTGTTACGAACCTGGTAAACATCACCCAATACTATTTCACCAACACGGTCTGAGTAATCTTCAAAGATATTATCTTTTTCAATCTCCCTGATTCTCTGAGCAAGCTGTTGACGAGCCATGGTCACAGCCCGGCGGCCGAAATCAGTAATCGATATTTCCTGGGCAAACTCGTCATATAACTCAAGGTCCGGATCGTGTTTTTTAGCCTCTTCAAGTGATATTTCCGTAACCGGATTTGTAAGTTCTTCTTTTGGAACAACTTCCCGGATATGCAGAATCTGAATTTCTCCCCTGTCCGGGTTCAAAATCACTTCAAATGCTTCATCGGAATCATACTTTTTCCGAATCATTGTCCTGAATACATCTTCAAGGATGGTTAGCAACAGATCTTTATCGATTCCCTTATCCTTTGCAATTTCAGCAAAGGATTGTATAATCAATTTTGAAACGTCATTTTGCATTACGTAATATCCTGTTTAAATACTGCCGTTACCACTAAAATTTTGGAATTATTTTTGTTTCAACGATAGAATCAAGCTCTATAGTCTTTACACTATCGTCTTCTGCCAAAAGTCGTATTGCATCTTCGGAAACCTCCTGAAGAATACCTTCCAATTTTATATATCCTTCAGAGCTTTTGTACTTGACTCTTGCAAGACGCCCTTTATTCTTTTTGTACTGCCTGAAATCTGTCAACGGCCTGCTTAAACCAGGTGACGAAACATTTAATCTGTATTTAGATGTAATCACATTATGAGCATCAAGTACAAAACCGAGCTCACGGCTTATTTTTGTGCACGCTTCCACGCTTACGTTACTATTTACTGAGTCAACATATACCCATAAAATCGTTTCATTTCCACCTTTTACTTCAACATCCACCAGAAACAGATCTTCTTGCTCTACAATAGGTTCCGCAAGTTTTTTTATCTCGTTTATCTGTTCAGGTGTCATGTAAATTTCGGATTCAGGTACAAAAAAAAGTGAGAACCTTGCCGGCGCTCACTACAGTCTTTTAAAATACCCTGATTAAGTGAGAATAACAACAAACAACCCCCCTTTTGAAATTCTCCTGAAATCATATATTCTTATCCACGTTAAACAGAATAAAATATTATCTGTGAACTATGAGTTACTACCGAAATTTGCTGATTCCTTTTATCATCCTGCTGTTGATTTCATGCGGAGAGGAAGATTCTGCAGAGACAACACCTGCAGGCCGCACTCTGGAGTATCCGGTTACACTTTCGTTTCTTACATCCGATGGCGACACGGTCTCGACGATTCAGGCTGCTTTGGCTGATGACGACCAATCACGAGCAACCGGTTTAATGGATGTTTTTGATCTGCCTGAGAACAGGGGTATGCTATTTATATTTGACGATGAAGAACCGCGTAGTTTTTGGATGGCTAACACTCCCCTGGCATTGGATATCATTTTTGCCAATGCTGATAAAGAGATTGTTCGGATTCAGCAAAATACCCGGCCTTATTCGGAAAGGAATGTTGTTTCTGAATACCCAGCCATGTATGTCGTAGAAACCAATGCCGGGTACACGTTACGCTATGATATTATAGAAGGGATGAAGATCTCATTTGAATACTGAATATCTCAATAAACTAATCAACCCCCGTATTCTGAAGCTTAAGCATTTGACGGTAGAGGTCTTCCGATTTTCTTTTTAAAGACTGAACGGTCGAATCGTTTTCTATGACAAAGTCGCAAAGTGGCATCAATTCTTCAAAAGACTGCTGTTTTTTCATTCGGGCAAGAATTTCATCCTGTCCTGAGTTATCTCTATTCATAACCCATTTTAACCTGTCTGATTTGTTTGCTGTCACAATTACGATATAGTCAAAAATATCCGGCCTGCCTTTCGACAAGAGAAGTGCGGCTTCTTCAACAAACATATCAGCTCCCTGTGCTTCTGCACGTCCCATCAGCTCTTTTACTTTTCTGGCAACAGCCGGATGAACAATTTTATTCAATTTTTCAACTTCCCCTTTCTCAAAAGCTTTATTCGCTAAAAATTGCCGGTTCAAAGAACCGTCTTCATGATATGACGATTCACCAAATGCAGAAATGATTCGTGAAATAAGATCATCGTCTTCTACCATCAGTTTTTTTGCCAGGTCATCGGCATATACAACAACCGCCCCCATACCTTCCCAAACTTTACACACAGTTGTTTTACCACTGCCAATCCCTCCTGTAATACCCACTTTAACCATGCTGGGTTTCCTTTCCTGTAGCAGCCATCAAATACGTTTTAATAAAATCATTTAAATCTCCGTCCATAACCCCATCAACATCTGAGGTTTCAAAATCGGTTCTGTGATCTTTTACCATGTTGTATGGATGGAAAACATATGACCGGATTTGTGATCCCCACTCAATCTTATTTTTCGAATCCTGAAGCTTCTGCATCTCTTTTTCTTTGATGTTTTTTTCCAATTCATAAATTTTGGATTTAAGCATAACCATCGCTTTTTCACGGTTTTGCATCTGCGACCGTTCCTGCTGACACTCCGCCACTACTCTTTCTTCTGTCTCATCACTCAGTTTTCCCTCCCAGATCAACCGTACCCCGGTTTCCACTTTGTTCACATTCTGTCCACCGGCACCACTGGCATGAAATCGCTGCAGCTCTACTTCACTTTCGTTAATGTCAATCTCAATCGTATCATCGATGACTGGTGATACGAATACTGAACAGAATGAAGTGTGCCGACGGGAATTACTGTCAAATGGTGAAATCCTGACCAGCCGGTGTACCCCACTTTCAGCTTTTAAAAAACCGTAGGCATTCGGCCCGCTTACTTCAATTGTAGCACTTTTCAGGCCTGCAACATCACCCTGCTGATAAACAATTGTCGATACCTTATAATCGTTTTGCTCAGCCCATCGGGTATACATTCTGAAGAGCATTTCTGCCCAATCCTGGCTTTCCGTTCCACCTGCTCCCGGGTTAAATGTTACAATGGCATCACGGTGATCGTCATCTCCGGTGAGCATGTTTTTTAATTCCAGTGATTCCAGTTTCTTCTCAAACTGCCTGGTTTCTGCTTTGATTTCCTCAGCTACATCCTCACCTTCTTTCAAAAACTCCTGATATACCTGTATGCTGTTTCGAAGGTCATCAAGTTCGTCCCAGTTTCCGATCAGTGATTTTTCCTGATCCAGCTTCCGCATGATTTCTCTCGCATGATCGGGATCATTCCAAAAGTCGGGATCCTGAACCTGTTCCTGAAGTTCTATAACCCTGATTTTTCTCTTATCATAGTCAAAGATACCTCCTGAGCGCATCCAAACGCTCGAAAAGTTCAATTGTTTTTCCGTTATTGGTCGTCTCCATAAAGTCCTTTACCTTTCGTTCGTAATTTTACCTAAAAGTACACCGATTAGTATACCACTTACAAATGCAATTCCCACCCCCTGCTCAGGGTTTGCGCGTACATACCTTCGTGCATTCCTGTATTCATGTTTCAGATCGTATTCAAGCTTCTCTTTTTCGGAATGTAGCTTATCAATAAGTTCTGTGTAAGTTGCTTCCAGTTTTTCTCTTTTCTCATCCAAAGCATCTTTCATTTCTTGTGCAGTTAATTTTTTATCACTCATCTCGTCCTCTTTATTTAAATTCGGGTTCATATAACTAAACGGTTGATTTGTTTACTAACGTTTTTTGGTCCTTATACTGCAGTTCATATAATTTACGATAAATTCCATCTTTCTTTCGTAACAGTTTTTTGTGACTTCCCATTTCACGAATTTCACCTTTATGCATGACAAGAATCTTGTCAGCTCCCTGAATTGTTGACAACCTGTGAGCAACAACAATGGACGTTCTGCCTTTCATCATTTTTTCACACGCTTTTGTAACAAGCAATTCCGTATCAGAGTCAACACTGGAGGTAGCTTCGTCCAGAATCATGATCTGAGGATTATAGACCATCACCCTGACAAAACAAATCAGCTGCCGCTGCCCCATCGAGAGTGACGCGCCTCGCTCCCTGAGCCTGTAGTCATATTTACCGGGTAATTTGTTAATAAACGTGTCAGCACCAATTTCTTTTGAGGCGCGGATAACTTCATTGATCGAAATTTCTTCATTACCGAGGGTGATATTTTCCAGTATGGTACCGGAAAAAAGTGCGTTATCCTGTAATACCAAACCGAAACGTGATCTCAAGTGGTTCAGTTTCAGATTTCTGATATCGATGCCATCAACACGTATTGCTCCTTTTTGAATATCATAATATCTCATCAGAAGATTAATAACCGTAGTTTTACCGGCTCCGGTTGCACCAACGATAGCAATCATTTCACCCGGCTCTGCTCGAAAACTTACATCCTTCAGTATGATCTCTTCACCAGGATTATAACTGAACCAGACATGATCAAATTCAATTTCTCCTTTCGATTTCTCTATCCACTCCGGCTCTTCCGGATCAATAATTTTATGGGGTGTATCCAAAACACCAAAAATTCTTTCTGATGATGCAAGTGCAGATTGAAGTGTGTTATATTTTTCACTCAAACCCCGGATTGGGTTAAAGAACTGTCGAACGTATTGAATAAAAGCAAGTAAAACACCGAAAGTTACCTGGTCCATCAATGCCCTTGCCCCTCCGTACCAAACAACAAGCGCCATTGCAAGGCTTGCCAATACTTCTACAAATGGCCAAAAAATGGCAAAGTAGAAGATCGTTTTGATATGTGCCTTGCGGTGGCCGGCATTTATCTTCTCAAATTTTTCCTTCTCTTTTCTTTCCCGGTTGAAGAGTTGTACAATTGCCATTCCATTGATATGCTCCTGAACAAATGAGTTCAGACGGGCTATCTGATCTCTGACTTCAAGAAAGGAAACTCTGACCTTTGCCTTAAATAAAAATGTAGCATAAAAAAGTACAGGTAATACGAAGATAGTGATGAGAGTCAATTCCCAGCTCATCACAAGCATAAAATACAGAATAAAGAATATACGGAACAGATCACCGATCATATTCACAACACCATCGGAGAGCAGTTCACTTAAAGCTTCAATATCACTGGTTGTTCTTGTGATTAGTCGGCCGATAGGATTTTTATCAAAGAACTGTATATGGAGAGACTGTATTTTTTCAAATACAGCATTTCTAAGGCTATACAACGTACCCTGCCCAAACCATCGGGTCAGGTATGTATTGATAACCAAAACAAAAAATTCTCCAAGCAGAGCCGCGGTAAGTAAAAGAATAATCCAGAATAGCCCTTCAAAATCACCGACGGAGATATAGTCATCTACTGCAACTTGCGTTAGTTTTGGCCTGATTGTGCTCAAAAAAGCAGCAGCCATTGTCAGGCCAATGGCAAGAAGTACATACCAGCGATAAGGTTTAAGGAAAAAATAAAGCCGTCGAATTAAATCTGAATCGACGGCTTTGGATTCTGTTTTATTACTCAAAACTCAGGTCATC
>SLKH01000204.1 GCA_007134665.1 Balneolaceae bacterium | reverse complement strand
CTCTCCCACTCTCCCACTCTCCCACTCTCCCACTCTCCCACTCTCCCATTCACTCGCCTGTTCAACCATTCGTAAATTTAGCGGAGCAGCCAGGTTTGGTTTTACATCAAAATGACTGCGGTAATCCGGTTGACTGTAAAAGAGCCGGCAATCGAAAATGACTCCTGATTATTTTTAAAAGGAATTCACCTTCCCGATGTAAATGCAAAAACCAGGACATTGACACCGAATCTTAATGCTGCCTGTACGATTTCATCCGGATTGGAATGCTGATCGTATGCCCACCCATCAGAGGGATTAGATTCGTAGGTATATAACAATACCATTCTGCCATTCCGGTAGACAGTGAAGGCCTGGGGAGGCAATCCGTCGTGTTCATGAACCTTAGGTGGCCTGCCTTCCGGAAATTCATAAACATTATGATAAATCGGGTGGGTTGCCGGCAGTTCTACAAAATCTTCATCCGGAAAAATTTCCTGCAGGATCGGCCGCACATATTGATCCATGCCATAGTCATCATCTACAAATAAAAAACCTCCATTTTCAAGATATCTGCGCAGGTTTTCCATCTCAGCCGTATTCACCTCTACATTCCCGTGGCCGGTCATAAATAACATGGGGTAATTATGAATCTCACGGCTTCCAAGCTGTACATCATCATATTCCGGATTAATTGAAATCGGCACTTCCTCCCTGGCAAAACGAATCAGGTTGGTCAGAGCAGTCGGTGAAGAATACCAATCCCCGCCACCCCGATATTGAACTCTGGCTATTTTAAATTCTCCGTTGTTTTGAGCTTCCAATACAGGAACCAGAATGAAAGGAAGGCAAAAAACAGTTATCAGGATATAAAATCTCACGAAATTTCAGAATTTTGTTTCAGGGGGTTCAATACATTAATTTATAATGAATTAAGATCACCGAATATCAAATATATGTCATCATTAGATATCCGGCATGATTTTTCCTTATGCTTAAATCTCACAACCATTTACTCCCCATATAGGATTGGAGCACAATAGGTACTGCCACTTTTCCGTCTTCCTGCTGGTATGTTTCAAGCAGAGCCGCAACAACACGTGGCAGCGCAAGTCCGGATCCGTTCAGAGTATGAAGTATTTCAATTTTCCCCTTTTCGTTCTTATATCTTAACTGCATTCTTCTTGCCTGGAAATCAGTGAAATTAGAGCAGGAGCTCACCTCGAGCCATCGCTTTTGCCCGGGACTCCATACTTCAAGATCATATTTTTTACTTTGAGTAAAGCCCATATCTCCTGTACACATTAATAGTGTCCGATATGGCAATTCCAGTTTCTTTAACAATGATTCTGCATATTCCCTCAGCGATTCAAGTTCATCATAAGAACTGGAGGGATGGACGATCTTTACCAGTTCTACCTTGTCGAACTGATGGAGCCTGTTCAGTCCGCGTACATCTTTACCATAGGACCCGGCTTCTCTTCTCCAGCAAGGGGTATAGGCAACATACCTGACCGGCAGGTCATCTTCCCTGAATATTTCATCCCGGTGAAAGTTGGTTACAGGTACTTCAGCCGTTGGAATAGTATAAAATCCATCTCTTGGAATGACATACATCATATCTTCTTTATCGGGTATTTGTCCGGTTCCCCTGGCTGACTCTTCATTGACAAAATAGGGAGCCTGAAGTTCACGATACCCTTGCTGATCCGCTTCATCAATAAAGAAATTGATCAGTGCTCTCTGCAATTTCGCAAGTGGGCCGACATAAAATGGGAAACCGGCACCTGTAACTTTCACACCTCTCTCAAAGTCGATCCAGTGATGTTCATCTGCAAGTTCCCAATGTGGTTTTCTCCAGCCTTCTTCTTCGATATCACCCCATTCGGCAAAAACTGTATTCTCTTCCTCTGTTGAACCAACCGGTACAGAGTCATGCGGAACATTCGGGATCCGCAAAAGCAAATCGTCTCTTTTTCGGCTGAACTCATCCAGCTCTTCCTCAAGTTTTTTAATTTCATTTTTTGATTCGGAAGTAGCCTTTATTATTTTCTGCGCTTCATCTTTTTTCCCCTGGCTCATCAGTTCACCGATTGTTTTAGCTTTCCGATTACTTTCAGCCCGCAGATTATCTACTTTTGTTACTAATGACCGCCAGGTTTCATCGACCTCAAGTACACGATCAACAAGCGACAGATCCGATTCTCCTTTATCTTTCATCCCTTTAAGTACAGTCTCTGTATTATCGCGTATAAAATTTATATCCAGCATTCTGCCGTATTTTTGTCAATATTTTATTCAATTCAGGTGCCTTGGAAGATACGAGTCATCAACATTCATGAGAAATAATATTCTGATTAAATCAAATTTTGGAGCCTATGTAATGGAAATAATCAATTTTTCCTTTCGAATTTCCCGACCTTATAAAATATTGCTAACTATGAAAATCCAGCATTGAATTCCTAATTAATTAAGGTTATTTTTTATAATTATTAGAAAACTTAGGTCAAATAAATACTATGAATCACAACCTTGACGAGACTGATATAACGATACTTAAACATCTTCAAACAAACGGCCGTGCTCAGCGAAATACCATTGCAGAGATCGTTCAGTTATCGGTACCGTCTGTCTCCGAGCGCATGAGAAAACTTGAAGAACGGGGATTAATACAAAGTTATGATGCCGTTTTAGACTCCAAAAAGTTTAATTTTGATATCACGGCATTCATTTTTGTTGAGGTGGATGGATCAAAGAATTATCCAATATTTGTTGAACGTGTTATTGAAGAACCGGAAGTACTCGAATGTCATTCAATCACCGGGGACGGGTCTCATGTTTTAAAAGTTCGCACAAAGAACACAGAATCTTTCGAAAAATTTCTCTCGAATATTCAATCCTGGGAAGGAGTCAAGCGTACAAGGTCAAATATCGTTCTCTCAAGTTTCAAAGAAACGCGTGAACTGCCAATCGAAAAGACGATTGAACCCAAATAAACGATCACATTGCACTATACCTTTAGGATACTCCCGGTATTGCTTATTTCTGTCATATGTGTGCCTGGATTATTCGCCACCGGAGTTCAGCAAGGAGATCAATCCCATTATCTCGGTGTTTATTTAACTGAAGCCGACTACCAATCTGTTTCCGCCGAAGAGTTATTGCTGTTCGAACAACTGGGCATTTCCATACTTGAATTCGAAGGTATTGCTCCACAACGGGTTGTCAATTTGGTCGACGAGTCTCAATTCCAGCTCTTCATCACTCAACCCAGACGATTCATTACCGCTCCTGACCTTCAGAGGAGTGACAGCCTTTACTTTCAGGAAGATCTGGCAATCATAGAGGAATTCAGGGCTCAAATTGGAGAAAAAGCTGCCGCTTTCGGGCTTTTTATCTATCCGGATGAAACTTCAGGCCTTACACTTAACCTGCTGAACCAGTATGCATCAAGATTTCAGGGGATCAATAACGGTGAATTACTACTCTACTACAGATCAGCATTTCCCGGCCGGCAAAACTACCCTGCATCTTATTCATTCAGGTCCACACATATTGAAGCCGGCAAAACGGATCTGATAACAACTCAGGTTATTCATTTTATTCCCTCTTCCAATTCTTTGGAGTCACTAAGTGAATTAAAATCAGTACTGGAACTATCTATTGATAGAAACCAGAGTATCGTGCTATTACCCTATAACTGGCTGCTTATTCAACTCAATGAGTTTGAATTGCTCGGTCAGGTATTAACTACATACTCCAGAAATCAAACTCTGCTTTTTGCAGAACCGGATATCGGAGAGACCTCACCTTCCCCGAATTGGGTCGTTATTATCTTTATTATTTTATTCGGAACCTATATTGCCCATTATCACAGCAGCCTGTTATATCAGCGCTCCCTTCTTCGGTATTTTACTATGCACAAGTTTTTTATTGATGATGTTATGGAATACAGGATAAGAACATCAATTTCGGCTACTGTCCTGTTTTTCCAGCACATCCTGATCACCGGGTTAGCAAGTTATGTAGTTGCTGATATACTTCTTTCAACCCTTGGAATCGAAGCACTCTATTATCATTTCCCATTATTGAACCTGTTTGGCAGCGGACCGCTTGGTATTTCATTATTTGCCATATTTTCTGCTGCAGCAATTCAGCTTATTTCCGTTTCGTGGCTGCATCTGATCAATAATCAATCACGTTTCAGCCAGGCAATGACACTCTATACCTGGCCTTTACAAATCAATTTCTTAGTACTTTTAATTCTGATTGCTATATACCAGTCCGGGGGGGCAGAAACATGGGCCATCCTGTTTTCGATTTGTTTTATGGCAGTATGCGTTATCGGTTTTATAATCGCTGCACTTGATATCGCTGTTTATATTACAAAATACCGCCTTCTCTATATACTTTTGACTGTAGGATTACATGTAGCTTTTTTAATTTTTCTTATCACCGTTTTCTTTTTATATCAGCCCGTTTCTGCACCGATACGATTCGTTTTCCTGCTTCCGTAGTCTTTAAACAATTTGTTTTCTCAAGCGTGCGACCGGTATATTGAGCTTCTCCCTGTACTTGCTAACTGTTCGCCTTGCAACCTTATATCCTTTGTTCCTGAGTTTATCTGTTAATTCCTGATCACTGTAAGGATTACTTTTATCTTCATCCCTGATCATTTCTTCAAGCAGATTTTTCACTTCATGGCTCGATACCTCTACCCCGCTTTCGGTCTGTAAGCCTTCGCTGAAAAAATATTTTAATTCGAATACTCCAAAATTTGTCTGAACATACTTTCCGTTAACAACTCTTGAAATCGTTGAAATATCGAGATTTACACGGTCGGCCACGTCTTTTAAGATCATCGGTTTCAGTCCATCACCATATTTGAAGAAATCCTCCTGAAGGGCAACAATCGTCTTCATTGTATCGAGAAGGGTTTTTTGACGTTGCCGAATAGACTCGATAAACCACTGTGCAGACTCAATTTTACCTTTAATGAATGATCGTGCTTCAGATTTATTCGAATTGTCCTTTTTTTTACTTTTCAGATCATCCCATATCTCTTTATAGTGAGGTGAAATTTTCAGGGGAGGGATATTTCGCTGATTCAGCTTAATGACAAATTGCCCGGACTCTTCACTCTCTTTTTGCCCCGGTGCAAAATAAACCTCAAAATCCGGTTCGATGTACTGACTTGTTTCTTCCTCATGACTAGCAATTGCACCAGGCCGCGGATCCAGCCCTCTGATCAGTTCAAATGCTTTTTTTAACTGATCATCATTAATCCCGAGTCGCGTTTTAAGTTTTGAAAAATGCTTTCGTTCAAATGCATGCCATTCTTCACTAAGCAAACGATGAGTAATCCCGGTAATTTCATCATCGCGTTCCATCATTTCAACTTGTATAAGAAGACAATCCCTTAAATCCCTTGAGGCAATACCAACCGGTTCCAGCCGCTGAATTTTTTTTCTCACTTTATTAACAGTTTCCTCATCGGTCAACACACCGTGATTAAACGATATATTGTCAACAACAGCTTCAAGATCTCTTCTGAAATATCCGTCACTATCAAGTGATCCCAGAATCTGATCGGCTATCAACTTTTCAGCATCATCAAGTTCCAGGAGTGAAACCTGACTTTCAAGCTCTTCAAGCAGTGATTCATGATATGGATTTGGCATATCCCGCCACTCTTCATTACCCGCATATGACCCTCCATAAGTTTGCCCATCATATTCTGTATTGTGCAGAAACGAATCCCAGTCGATGTCTTCATTTTTATCAACCGGATCAGGATCATTTGAAGCTTCCTCCTTATTCTCTTCCCACTCTCTCTCGATCTCCTCAATATCTTCTGTTAGTTCTTCCGGTTCGGATTCTTCCAATACCGGGTTCATCTCTATTTCCTCTTTAATCCTTTGTTCAAGGCCGATAGTTGGCAGCTGTAATAACTTTATATACTGAATCTGTTGGGGTGAGAGTTTTTGCTGCAAACTCTGCTTCTGACTCAGTTTTTGATCCTGACCTTGCTTCAGCATATGCTTCTATTGACCAATCCGCAATCGTTTACATTCTGATTTAAAATCTTCAAACCATTCCTGGCCGTACCTTCTGACAAACGCACCCTTCAAAAAATCCGAGAGGTAGGTACCATCATTTATTCCCTTTTCGCAACCCGCTGAACAGAGATCCGGGATATATTCGAAATTTGCATATTCCATTCCTGCAATTTTCTTCAATCTCACCGGGTATAAATGACAACTTATCGGTTTTTCCCAACTAAACCGGTTTTGATTATAGGCTCGCTGAATCACACAGACTGCTTCATTCTTGCCTGTATAATCAACAAAAATACATTCACGATTATCCACACAGGTAATTTCAAACCCGTTTTTCTCATTGCCCTGAATTAATCCGAATTCAGATACTGCTTCATGAGCTTCCTCACGAATTTCATTCTTCAATGTATCGAAAGCTTTTCTGATCACCGGTATTTCTTTACGAGAAACCGGAGCACCCGATTCGCCTACAACACAACATGCACCCTTACAACGGGTAACATCACAAGCAAATTTTGCTGTTGCAATTTCATCGCTTAGTATTGTATCACCAATTCGAAACATCGGGTTCTGGTTTATGTACTGTGGTCATTTCTTCTTTAAAAATGAATTCAAAACAGTTCCCAACAGGCTGTTCATTTTTGTATTCGATCAAATCTGTTAATAAGATACAATTTCCGATTGGTGGTATGCTACTTTAACTCAAAATACTTTCCGGCACTTTGAACGACAATATCTTCCATTTCAAGCTCAAGTAGTATGGGTAATAATTTATGCGTTGATTTACCGGTTTCTTCAGCTATTTGATCAATTTGGGTATGTCCTTCTTCGATGGCACTGCATATAATTTTTTGTGTATCACTCAGCTTTACTGATTTCCATTTTTTTACAGGCTCATCTTTTCGATTTTGCTCAGTCAAATCAGACGTCAGTTGTAATTCTAAAAGAATATCCTCAATCTTTTCAACAAGTTTACCCTGTCCGGTTCGAATCAGGTGGTGATTGCCATCACCATTTTTCTGATCGAGGTTATGGGGAATTACAAAAACCTCCCTGTTCTGGTCAAGTGCCGATCGTGCGGTAATCATGCTTCCTCCTTTAACCCCCGACTGAATGACCAGTACACCAAGAGACAATCCGCTCACAATCCTGTTTCTGACCGGAAAATTACCTGCATCCGGTTTAGTACCGGGTGGAAATTCCGAGATTACTGCTCCACCGCAATCAGTAATTTTATCAGCAAGTTTCATATTTTGTTCCGGATAAATCCAGTCAATTCCGGATCCAAGTACGGCGATGGTTTTACTATTTCGGTCAACTGCTGTACGATGTGCTATCGTATCAACTCCATAAGCAAGTCCGCTGATTACAGATAAACCGTAATGAATAAGTAATTCTGACCATTTTTCAGCCTGTGAACGGGCATACCTGTCAGCTTTCCGTGTGCCAATGACAGCAACCCCGGGAGACGAAAGAGCTTCCGCATTTCCCCTTACCCAAAGTAACAGAGGTGCATCATATATCTGTTTTAGTAAATGCGGGTAATCAGGATCCTGAATTGAGACTAAATCAGACCCGGTTTTTTCTGTTTTTTCCAGGATTTCATCCACCAGGCTCCATTGATTAAACCGGCTGATCTCAGCTGATATGGCTGGGCCCAGCCCATCGATCTGACGTATTTTCCGATGGTTATCATTAAATACTTCAGCCGGTGATTCGAAGTATTTTAATAGTTGCCTGATTCGCTGAACCCCTAAATTCGGGACCAGTGTCAATGCTAATAACTCTCTATAATGGCTCCTCTTGTTCAATCTCCTGTAATATATTCCAAATCGTCTCTTTGAGCAGGTCAATATTATGCCCTGTTGCTGATGAAATATGTATTACCGGAATGTGTTTGTCAATATTAATTTCCTGATCCAGTTCATAATTTTCTTTCAGGTCCATTTTTGTTACTGCAAGTAATCGCGGCTTATCGGCGAGATCCTTTCTGTATTCACGAAGTTCGTGAAGCAGTGCAGTATATTCCTGTTCAATATCACTTTCACAACTAACCATGAATAGCAACAGTTTATTCCGTTCGATATGCCGCAGAAATTGAAGGCCAAGCCCTTTTCCTTCATGAGCATCTTCGATGATTCCGGGTATATCAGCCATTACAAAACTTCTGTAATCAGGCATCGTAACGACACCCAAATTCGGCTCAAGTGTTGTGAACGGGTAATCAGCAACTCTTGGTTTTGCAGCTGACAAGGCAGATAACAAAGTACTTTTACCCGCATTCGGAAATCCAACGAGACCTACATCTGCAATCAGTTTTAATTCCAGTTCAATTGTACGCTCTTCCCCTTTACCCCCGGGTTGTGAATGTTGAGGCGTTTGATTGGTTGCACTTCGGAAATGCCAGTTACCAAGCCCCCCCTTACCTCCTTTTGCGATAACCAGCTCTTCATCATCCCTGGTAATTTCACCCAACCTTTCTTTTGTATCTGCATCGAAAGCAACGGTGCCAAGCGGAACCTCAAGCACTTCTTTTCTTCCATCTTTCCCTCTTTTTTTACTTCCCTCACCCCGTTTGCCGCGATCTGCTTTGATAAATTTACGATATCGTAAATCCAGCAGTGTGCTGAGCTGCGAGTTGCCTTTTAATATCACATCTCCGCCTTTACCACCATCACCTCCATCCGGGCCGCCTTTCGGTACAAATTTTTCCCTTCTGAAGTGAGTAACCCCTTCTCCTCCATCTCCGGCACTAACATAAATCTTCGCATAATCTGCAAATTTCATATTCAAATAATTCGTCAATATTCTTAATTACGATGAACTTTTTATCAGGGAAGATCAGTTTTTATAAATTCTGCTGGATAAAGTCGGTCATCATTCTAAAGAGGTGCAAACGTGTATTCCCGCCTCTTATGCTGTGATTTCTGTTTGGATAGAACATGGTTTGAAACTGAACATTATTACGGACCAGTGCATCTACCATGTCAACTGAATTTTGAAAATGGACATATTCGTCGGCTGTGCCATGAATCAGAAGATAATGGCCTTTAATATCATCTGCCCGGTTCACGGGAGCCCCGGCCTCATATCCCTCCTGGTTCAATTCAGGTGTTTTCAGGTATCTTTCACTAAAGATCGTGTTATAATATCTCCAATGCGTAACCGGTGCAACAGCGATTCCGAGTGAAAATACATCATTCCCTTCAGCAAGGGCAAGTGACGACAGATAGCCCCCATAACTCCACCCCCAAATTCCGATTCGATCCGGATCTATATAATCGAGTTTACTGAAATACCTTGCTGCTTCAACCTGGTCCGCTGTTTCATACTGCCCCAATCTCCCGTGAATCTGTTTGGAAAAATCCCGTCCGCGACCACCTGTCCCCCTGTTGTCAACAGTAACAACAAGATATCCCTTTGAAACAAGATAATAGTGCCACAGGTTTTTATGGCCAAGCCTGAAGCTATTAGTTACTGTCTGGCTCCCCGGTCCTCCATACACATAAACAATCAGCGGGTATTTTTTATCCGGGTCAAAGTCATTCGGTTTGAACATCAACGCATTGAGTTCACCCGTACCTTCAAGATCCAGGGTCATAAACTCAAAGTCGGGAAGGCGAAATATATCGAGCACCCGGTTTGTATTGTTATTTCTTTCCAAATAACGTATTTCTGAACCATCAGCACTTTTTAGCGTATAAGCCGGGGGCGAGTCAATACTCGAATGTGAATGAATAAAGTATTGAAAGTCCGGGCTCATATCAGCCTGATTCCACCCGTCAGTACTGCTTAACTGCTCCTTTTGGCTTCCATTGATTTTCACCCTGTAGATGTGTTGTTCAATCGGTGTTGATTCATTTCCTGTAAAGTACACCCACCCATTATTCCTGTCATACCCGATAAATTCTGTAACTTCCCATTCTCCATGGGTTAACTGGCGTGATTGATTCAATTCTGCATCCCAGAGATAAAGATGGCTGAACCCGTTCTTATCCGAGGTATAAAGAAACGAATGATCATCGGATATAAACTCAAAATTATCATCAATATCTATCCAGGCCTCATCGGTCATCTCCCAAAAATGGGCCGCCTCACCGTTATCAGCATTGACCAGATAAAGCTGTAAATGATCCTGAAGCCGATTCAATGTTCGAACTGCAAGCGTATTTTCATCAAAAGTCCAGTTAATTCTTGGAATGTATTCGACATGATCAGGAATTTCAGCCCACACTGTTTCATTTGTATTCAGACTAAAGATCCCGATATCAACTTCGGCATTTTTATCTCCGGCTTTTGGGTATTTAAAATGTACTTCACCCGGATATGAACCATTCCATTCTGTAAGCCGGAAATCCTGAACCTCGGATTCGTTTACCCGGTAAAACGCTATTCTGGTACCATCCGGAGACCATAACCATCCTTTTGAAATACCAAACTCCTCTTCATAAACCCAATCGCCTGCTCCATTAATAACCTGGTCTGCTTCACCATCAGTTGTAATGGGGCCAATTTCCTCGGTGTTAAGGTCCATCCAGTAGAGGTTATTATCCTGGACAAATGCCGCATGGGTACCCGTCGGTGAAATTTCAGCATATTGCTGCTTATCACCACTCACACCAAGTTTCAGGAAATGGTCTCTGGTTCGGTCATAGACGTAATGATTTGCCCTGTAACTTTTCCATAATGGTTCAATATCCGTTTCAATCAGGTTCAGGCTCTCTTTCCTGGATGTCGGCTCAATATCGGTCTTTATCAACAGGAATTGTTCATTTTCAGAAAAATGATAATCAGCAATCTGGCCAGCCTCAGGATATTGGTACCGAAGCTGTTCACTGGTTACAATCACTTCAAAAGCTTCGGTAAGAATATCAAACTTTCTAATCTCAACACCACTGTTCAGGCGCACAGCCCGGGTATAGAATTGCCCATCCTGCATCCAGTTAAGATGATTAACTGAAGCTGAAGAGAATGTTCCATCAAAGATATTAAAGAATGATAAATCCCGGTCCTGAGCAGACAACTGGCATGTAAATACCAGTATCAACAAACCGGTGAACCACTTTCTCATAAAACATATCTGTATTGTTGCCTGTATAATTAACTGTTTTCGTACTGATGTAGTACTAATTTTAGCAACCTGGTAAGCTTTTGTTTCATTTTTGGCCTCGGAATGATCATATCAAGGAAACCGTGTTCCAAAAGATATTCTGCAGTTTGGAAATTTTCCGGAAGGTCTCTGCCTATCGTTTGCCGGATTACCCGCGGCCCTGCAAAACCGATTAATGCGCCCGGTTCCGATACATTAAAATCTCCGAGCATTGCATAGCTCGCCGTCACCCCGCCAGTTGTAGGATTGGTCATTAATGAAATATATGGAACCTTTGCTTCTTCAAGCTGTGCAAGTTTGGCTGAAGTCTTTGCCATCTGCATCAGGCTCAATACACTTTCCATCATGCGTGCACCTCCCGATTGGGAAATGATTATCAATGGTTTATAGTGTTCTTTTGAGTGGTCAATTGCACGTGCCAGCCGTTCACCTACCACAGAACCCATACTACCTCCAATAAATGCAAAGTCCATACATGCAACAACAATATCAATCCCATTCATTTTACCAGTGCCGACCCTGGCAGCATCAGACAGTCCTGTTTTTTTCTGACTCTCTTTCAGCCGGTCTTTGTATCTTTTCCTGTCCTGAAACTCAAGCGGATCTGACGGATAGATATCACTTGCTATCTCAGTATATTCCTCATTATCAAACAGGTATGAAAAATACTCCCTGCTGCCAATCCTGAAATGGAAGCCACTTCCCGGGTCCACCCAGTAGTTCTCTTCAAGCTCACGTCTGTGTACAGTTTCGCCCGTTGAAGGTACTTTAACCCAGACTCCTTCCGGCATGTCTTTCTTCTTCTCAGTCTGGATATTGGTGTCTTTTCGTTTAAACCAGCTCATAGTAAAATGTTATTTAATTCAAAAAAGAAAATAATGATTATCCCGTGAAGCTAAAATCAGATTTTAAGTAAAGGAAAATTAACATCATCTATCAATTCCCTATTAAGGTATTATTTACCTGTCTTGTGGTCAGATATAAAGGTTCAAACTCTGCAGGGTCAGTTCGATTATAAAATTCACTGAAACGGGTATCATGTCTTGCACGAATCAGATTTTTGGCACTAATCATATCAGCATCAAAAAATTTCAGGCCTGTACTGCCAAATACTTCCAGCCTTTCCAAACCGGTTCCGATTATAATATCACCGGTTTGTATCAATTGATCTATTGAAGTGATTTTCTGTATAGAAGCATTACTTTTAAAAACCCTGTCATCTTTGAACTCAAATTTCTGATGATACAAATGTTCTCTTCTGGCATCAATGACTGCATGAACATTACCTTTGATCGAATCTCTTTCAGAAAATGCAGCGGCAAACCCTTCAAGTGTGCCAATCGTGTACAATTCTGTTTTTTTACTCATCAGAAATCCTTTTACTCCCGCCGCACCTATTCGCAAACCGGTATACTGACCCGGGCCTATGCTGAGTAAAACTTCGGATATCTGATCAGGTTCCAGTTGGTTTTCATTCAACAGTTGTTCAATAAACTGAAACATTTTTTCCGAGTGTATTCCCTTGCCAGCCTGGCGCTTTTCCACAACCCTGTCATCATCTAATTCCAGGGCTACTGAACACACTTCCGTAGCCGTTTCAATTGCTAATTTCATTGCATTTGTCTGTTTTGGATAAACCATTCATCGGTACTTAAAAATACCCACCGATCATAGATTCGCCTCAATTCACTGTATTCAGTACTTGAAAATTCCCTGCAGTTGATATCGATTTCAAAGCGGTATTTCAGCCTGTTTTGATCAATTTCATATTGTTCGTTTAATTCGGCTCCCCGCATTCTGGTTGAAACCTGTTCACTGAATGAATCAACTGCAAACCCTTCCGGAAGAGAAATATCATAAGTGATCCGTATCCACTCAGGTGCATCAAGCATAACCGGTGCGGTTCGCTGATCATCTTCAAACGGATTCCGTTGCAGGTACCCCACCACCATCGGACGAAATTGTAACCCTTCCTGAAAACTTATCGCATAACCGGGTATGGTAAAATCTGTACTTAACTGAAGAGGGAACTCCCCGGGAATAACCTCCCGTATTTCAACACTGGAAAATTCAACATCAGAATAGGTGTCAAAAAAGGATTCTCTGATAATTTCATCGGGTACTAACTGATTGGCAAGATCATCTCTTATCTCATTGGCAGGATAACCACTGGTTTTAACATGAATCGTACCGGTTAAATCACCATCAATAGTAAGTTCTCCCGATAATTCCACTTCGATATCAAACATGCTATATTCAGGTTGCAACTCAATCCACTGATAGTTGTCCCTTGATAAAATAAGCCCCATTTCATTGTATGATTCAACCGGTATCAAACCAGGCCGACTGTGCGGAAAACTCGCATCCATCAGAATTTCAGGCTCCCGGCCATCAATCCAGGCTGCTATTAACATCTGATTAAATTGATATACTGACGGAAAATCTTTGTTAATTTTTCCAAAATTTCTACCGGAAAGATATACCGGTTTAGGATTCAACCCGGCACCTTTCAACATAGCCATCAACACAAGATTAATCGCTGCCTGATCTGAAGGTTCTCCATTCAGAACATCATTGAGTTGAGCGTCATGAAAAGCCCTGTGTATCCCGTTAAACGTCATATTCTGATTTACATGATTGAATACTGCCTCCAATCTATCCGATGGATCTGAATAACCTGAAGAGATTTCCCTGCCCAGCTCAATCAGTTCATCCAGTTCTTCTATCACCTGGTATGGGTTGTCGCCCTGCCGACGGATCTGTGCAACAACAATTTCCCAGCTATTATCAAGCGGCTGTCGGGGACGGCCAAATTCACTGACCTGGAATTTCAATCTTCCTCTGAGATCATTAATTGATGATATATATGATTCATTATCAACAGCTTCAATTTCCCGGGCATACCAATGCTGAGTTGATACAGGTTCCGGCCGGCGCAGGGTAAAAATTCTCGGTATAGAACTTGTATCAGTTAACTCTTCATGATAGTAAACATCAAAATCAATATTTGACCCGATCACATCATATCTTAAATAGTCTGCATTATGGATTGTAATATGTGCAAGTTGAGTCGGAACCCTGTTTGAAAAATAGAAATCAGGAAGTTCATCAATATATTGCCGCTGAATCGTGTACCGATAATCAAGTATTGATCCTTGCTGAACAGATGGCATCAGAAATTCTTTGATTCGATATCTTGAGTTCAGCTCTGCTGATGAGATGTCATCATCATCCAGCTCCGTTACCTCGCCATCCGGTTGAATTGTTAATGCCTGGACTTGAGTAATTTCCTCAAGGTTCTCATGGTAATAATAGGGTATCCCAACCAATGCTGCTTCAGCAAGATATTGTGGATCATCCGTTAATACACGAACCCTGTAGTGATAATCAAGTATTGCAGATATACGCCCCCCCGATTCAGAAAACCGGGCATCAACCTTGTTGAGCAGATACTCAAACGGATAGTTGTGGTTTACTTCCAAATGAAACAGGGAATCGGGTATTTCACCAAATATCGCCCCATCCGGAATCTGGTCAGTCTCCAAAAACTGACTTTTTACTTCCGGAATAACCCCCTGAAACAGGATCAACAAATATATCAAATTCAGGGGCACTCGCATATTAACAAATCATTTCAGAAAATTTCAGTTTTGTAACGAATTGACTACCAATTGATTTTTATTATATACAGCAACTGCCCGCCCTATTAAGTTATTATTCAGGTAGGGAGAATTTTTCGACTTAGACCTGATTTCTGATTTGGATAACGTCCACTCTTCATCGGTATTAAATATGGTAAGATTTCCAGCAGCACCTTCTTTAATCTCCGGAATATCCAGGTTTAGAATTTGTCTTGGCCGGAAAGCCAATTTATTAACCAGATCATGTAGTTTTAAATGTCCCGGCTTTAATAACCTCATCACAGAGATACTCCAGGCCGTTTCAAGGCCGATGATACCATTCGGTGCATATATAAATTCAACTTCCTTTTCTTCAATCGCGTGAGGTGCATGATCAGTACAAATTGCATCAATGGTGCCGTCTTTTAGCCCCTCTATAACAGCATCAACATCTTCGCGTGTCCGCAGAGGCGGGTGCATTTTGAAATTGGTATCGAAATGTTGTTTTTCAATTTCTTTATCAGTCAGGTCAAAATGGTGTGGGCACACTTCCGTAGTCACCTGAATTCCTTCCCTTTTCGCCCGGCGAACCAAATCAACTGCTCCTTTCGTACTGATATGTGCCACGTGAATATGTCCACCTGTAAACTGTGCAAGCAGGATGTCCCTGGCTATCATAATCTCTTCCGCAATCGACGGGGTTCCATCCAGGCCCAGCCTGGCTGATATTTCTCCCTCATGCATATGTCCCGGACGCGACAGGCGCAGATCTTCCTCATGGTTAATAATCGGAACACCAAGCATGGATGAATATTCCAGTGCAATTCTCATAACCCTTGAATCGTAAACCGGGTCTCCGTCATCACTGAATGCTACAGCTCCGCCCTCCTTCATATCTGCCATCTCAGTAATCGATTTGCCTTTACGGTCTTTGGTAACACAGCCAATCGGATGGACTTCAACAGGCAGAGTGGAAGACTTTTTTTTGATGAATTCCACAACATCTCTTGTATGAATTGGCGGAGCCGTGTTTGGCATACAGGCAACTTCTGTAAATCCTCCGAACACCGCTGCTTTACTGCCTGTTTGGATGGTTTCTTTGTGCTCATACCCGGGTTCCCTGAAATGAACGTGCATATCCATCCAGCCCGGGCTCACATATGAATTCTTTGCATCAAAAAGTTCCTCACCATTTGTTTCTTTAAGATTCTTGCCTATTTCGGAAATGACACCATTTTTAATACGAATATCAACGAAAGAATCACTTTCTTCTGAATTAGAAACCGGTTTTACATGTTTAATTAATAAATCGGGAGTATAGCTCATCAGTAAGATTTTACGTTTTGGGATCAAATATAAGGGAATAGGATGTATTTTCGATAAACTCAGTTCATCCTGTTTGTTTCTTTGATACCGGTTACGTCGAATTATGATTTGAATTGTTTGATTTTCTACATTCAGATCGATGAAATCAATTTTTTATACTATTAATTTAAACTGACAAGTTCACTGTGCCCACACAAATTCCATTCTCTTTTGATGTTCCGTCAGTATCTGAACTGACACTAAAAATAAAAACCCTTCTTGAATCCAACTTTACAGATGTTCTTGTTGAAGGGGAAATCAGTAATGTTAAACAAAGCAGAAACGGACATTATTATTTTACTGTAAAGGATCAAGATGCACAACTGCCGTGTGTTATGTGGAGAAATGTATCAGAGCGGCTGGGATCCCGGTTGACAGACGGCCAACAGGTTATTCTTGGGGGTGATATTCAGGTTTATGCACCGCATGGCCGATACCAAATGATTGTTACACTTGTTGAACAAGCCGGTATCGGGAAGCTCCAACAGGCTTTTGAAAAGCTGAAACACAAATTAAAGGAGGAAGGATTGTTCGATGATTCCCACAAAAAAATATTACCTGCATTCCCTGAACGAATCGGAGTCGTCACCTCATCAAGCGGAGCTGCTTTTCATGATATTATATCCACAATTGAACGGCGCTGGCCACTTGTTGAATTATGCCTTTATCATGCAAGTGTTCAGGGCGTAAATGCCGCATCCGAAATTGTTAAAGGGATCAACTATTTTTGCAGGGAAAAGAGTGTTGATCTGCTCATCATCGGACGGGGCGGAGGATCACTTGAAGATTTATGGCCGTTTAATGAAGAATCGGTTGCGAGAGCTGTATTTAACTGCGCAGTTCCCGTCATCAGTGCAGTTGGACATGAAGTTGATTTCAGTATTAGTGATTTCGTTGCTGATGCCCGTGCCGCGACACCTACACAAGCAGCTGTTATGGCAACTCCTGATATCAACGAAGTACGATTCCTTGTTGATGACATAAGTTCAGGTCTGACTTCCCTGCTGAATGACAAAGTAAATCGTTACCGGGAATCCGTTCAAAGGCTTGGGCAGTCTCATGCGCTTCTTGTAGTTGAAAATAAGATCCGAAACCAGAGAGAACGAATTGATAATCTGAGGGAAAATATGAGATACCGTTTTGAGAAACTAAAATCAGAACAACATGAGATAATCCGTAACTACAGGGATCAGATTCAAAAAAGTACAGAAAAAAAACTTTCGTCAGCCAGGGAACAAATTATTAACCTGACTCACAGGGTTGATAAAAACGATCCGAATGCTCCCCTCGAACAGGGATACGTCAGAGTCTGGCAGGAATCCACCTGGATCCGCAATGCAAACCAATTCCATAATGATCAGAGTTTTGAACTTCAATGGAAAGATGACCGGTTAAAAATCGAACCCGTTCAATGAACTGGGATCTGTTATAAAGACAGTCATGAACCTATCGATTTCAAAACTTGGTATAATTTTTGAATTAAGGGGTAAAGCCGGAATGAAAATTATGCCACTTCTTCAGGCTCTTCCTTATCGACCGGTTTTGAATGATTGACAGTGATTGTACTGCTCAAAGGTACCGTAGCGGTATCTTTTTCTTTTTTCAGTTTATTCTTTTTTTTCACCAATACGGGTATGGTAAATCTGAATGAACTTCTGACCGGGTCCACAATTTTGAATTCTCCCTGCATCTGCTTGACGAGCATGCGAACCAGTTTCAGCCCAAGGTGTTTCTTTTCAAGCTGCTCAAGGTTATCGGGCAACCCTCTGCCGTTATCTCTGACTTCAACTATGTAGTTTTTATCATCTACATCAATAAGAACCTGAATGATTCCTTTCACATCGTTATCAAATGCGTGCAGATAGGCATTGACAAGGAGTTCATTCAAGACCATGGCAAACGGCATTGCACGATCCAGGTCGATATAAATCTCATCTGCATTGATCGTAGTCTCAATTTCCCTGTACCTGTTTTTATGGGATTGATGGAGCCTGTTCGCAAGCTTGATCGCATACATTTTCATATTGAGTGAATCGACCGATTTCGACTGATACAGGGTTTCATGAACAAGTGCCAAAGACCGCAATCTTGAATGAGAGTCCCTGAGAACATCATCAATGCTACGCTGGCCAGCATTCTTGACCTGAAGTTCAAGCAGTGCTAAAATCACTGTTAGGTTATTTCTCATCCTGTCGTGGATACCTTCCAGCAAACCGTCCCTTTCATCAAGAGATTTTTTCAGATCTGCTTCACTCTTTTTCAGTTTTGCAGTTTTGCTATCTACTTCTTCCTTCAGAGACTTATTCCAGGTGCCCACCAGGTAGACACCGCCCAGCCCAAGGGCGAGAACCAGTCCGATTGAAATCCATGTGATCATCTGGAATGATTCCGTGGCCTGCAAAATCCTTTCAGAAGAAGGAAATGAAAGGGCAGATATAAGTCCGTCTATAATCTGCATTCCAAGATAATTTGCTCCAATAATGAAAAGTCCCAGGACCATCGCAACACTGAGAATTGCTCCATAAATCCAATTCAGGCTTACTTCATTCGGAGCAGGTTCTTCAAAATATTTCAGTTTCAGCCTTTCAACATACGGTGTGAATACAAATAACAACGGTGCAATAATAAATAATGACTGAAGCAGTACACCTGTCCACCAGCCTCTCCAGAGTATCATGGTTTGGGTAACAGACATATCATGGACAAAACTCCAGATGAACGAGCCCAGTGAACTTGCAATGGCAGCTACTGCGGAAATTACAACAAAGAAAGTGATACTCTTCAAACTTCTCAGAGACTTATCGACAGGAAGACAGTAATACGATAATGCATAGATACCCATTCCAAGAACGAATGCAATAGCAAACAACATCGCCCAGTAGAAAGGCATATCCGTTGCAAAAGCGATTACAAACGTTGCCAGGAATATTGGAATGAAACCCCATTCAAAACCAAGCCAAAAAAGTAGCAGAGTGCCAATGATCAGCGGCGGATACAACATAAAAAAGCTGTAGATAGCACTTCGATCCAGATTTCCGGAAACCCAGCTATCCGGAGTCAGATGAAATACAGACAACATACTTACAGCAATTAAAACGATCCAGCTTATAAACAGTACAATTGTTTTTACTCTCCCCAACCCGTGATGAGTCAGAACATGGTCTATTGTAAATGGTTTCCATCCCATATTTACAGAGCCAGTCTCATTTTTATCAGACATATTAACTCCCATTCCCAATTTGCAGATGATCTTTTATAGTACAGTATTAACCTGCTAAATTAATATTGAAATATTAGAAAATTTTAATATTAATAGAAAATTAGAATTCCGGTGGACGATGCCTTTAACATATTGAACATGAATAACTTGGACTGCTTACATATTCATTTACAATGCCTGGTCAAAAAATGGGATAAACATTTATCGGCATTTACCCGGATTTAATAACTATTCATATTTAACAGATACAAGGAAAGCATATTTGTTACTGAAAAACACTCTGATTTATTTTATTAACAAAAAACCCCGAAACCGTAAGAGTCCGGGGCCTGAAGACAGAGATAATCCGGGAGATCATCAGCTTTTTACTGCCACTACTTCAGATTCACTGAAAAAATAGGATGCTTCGATCCTGCCGTTCTCAACCGAATCGGATCCATGGATAATATTCTCCCCGAGACTGTCAGCAAAATCAGCCCTTATCGTACCTTCTTCAGCTTCATCCGGGTTTGTCGCACCAATGAACTTCCTGAAATCTGCAATTGCATTTTCTTTTTCCAGTATCATCGGCACACACGGACCACTACTCATAAATTCTACCAGTTCACCGAAAAATGGCCGTTCTTTATGCACAGCATAGAATCCTCCTGCTGTTGTTTCAGTCAAACGCGTCATTTTCATAGCTACAATTTTAAATCCGGCATTTTCGATTCGTCTTGTAACTTCACCGATAAGGTTTTTCCGTACACAGTCTGGTTTTAAAATTGTCAGAGTTCTTTCAACTGCCATAAAATTCTTCTTTTTTATTACTATTGATTACTTTCAGTGCAGGCAAAGATACGATTTCAAAGTTCAAATCACGAACATGACAACTGCGATCATTGCAAACCTGATAATTTTACGATTTATTTCATTTCAGGAGAATATTTGTATTCATAAAATATGAACACCTTATTAATCGGTAAAAACAGTGAATCTGTTCATATACTTGAACAGGCACTCAAAATCAGGCGCCACAATATAACAACCAAAACGATAACGGAAATTGATCCGGATGACGTAGCAGCCAGCAATTATTCATTGATGGTACTTTGTGAGAGTACACCTGAATCTCTGAAAATGTGCAGAAAAATCAAGGCTGCGGACAATCACGACAGCCTGGTTATCATCACCATCCTGAACGAAAACACCATTGACCATTTCAACGAAGTACTTGAATCCGGTGTTGATCAATGCATAGTCGAATCGTTATATGATGAAAAAAGACTGGACATCAGGCTCGCTTTTGCAGAAAAACTCGCTCGCGACAAAACAGAGAGAAACATTATTGAAGAAAAACTCAGGGAAAGTGAAGCAAGGTATCGCAGTATCGTAGAGACCACTGTTGATGCGATTATAACGATTAATGAAAAAGCTCTGATCAGAACATTCAATCAAGCTGCCGAAAAGCTCTTTCAGTATCAGGCTAATGAAGTCATCGGCCAGAATGTAAATATACTGATGCCTGAACCCTACAAGAAAGAGCATGACGACTACATGCACAACTACCTTCAAACCGGCCGACGCAAGATAATCGGGATTGGCAGGGAGGTTACCGGTCGCCGAAAAGATGGCAGCACATTTCCAATGTACCTGGCGGTTAGTGAAGTCAAACTCAGGGACCAGCGAATATTTACGGGAATTGTCAGGGATATTTCAGAACAGCGCCGGCTTGAGTCGGAAGTGCTCCGAACCAGTGAATACGAAAGAAGAAGAATAGGACAGGACCTTCATGACGGCCTCGGACAGATGCTGACCGGTATCGGTTTAATATCAAAAAATGTAGCACAAAGCCTTAAAAAAGAGAACCATTCCCATGCTGAGCAAACACAGGAGATTACTGACCTTATTAAGGAGGCAGATCAATATGCCAGAGAGCTCGCCCGCGGCCTGGTACCGGTTGAACTCGATGGCGAGGGGTTAACCACGGCACTTGAAAGGCTTACCACCCATGCGGAGAAATTATTCGGTATAAGGTGTAATTTTCATTCCAAAGGCAAGCTCAAACTGGAAGATGCGACACATGTTACCCATTTGTACCGGATTACACAGGAAGCTATCAATAATGCCGTCAAACACGGAGACGCCTCCGAAGTTGCAATCAAACTTGTTGTATCTAAAACACACATCCGGTTAATGATCGAGGATAACGGAGTCGGCTTCCAGAAGGATTGGGACAAAAAAGGAGGGTTAGGTGTACGAATCATGCAGTTCAGAGCCGGGCTGGTCGGTGCAAATCTTGAAATTTCGGACTCGCAAAAAGGAGGTGCGCGGGTTACCTGTACAATTCCTATAATAGGTGATTAAAGAATATTTTATATTTAAACATTCATGGCTAAAAAGACTACTATATACATTGTAGATGACCATCCGTTAATGAGAAAGGGAATGGCAATGACTCTCCAAACTGAACTTGAGTTTGAAGTTGTGGGGCAATCCGAGACTGCAGAGGAAGCACTCCAGCAAATCCCACACCTGAAACCTGATATTGCCGTTATTGATATCTCACTCCCCGGCATGAACGGTATAGAGCTCATCAAGAATCTTGTTAATATAATACCTGAATTAAAAATCCTGGTTGTTTCCCGGCACGATGAAGAGTTATATGCTGAAAGGGCAATCCGGGCTGGAGCCAAAGGCTACCTGATGAAACTGGAAGCAGGAGACACCCTGGTGACTGCTATCCGGCAGGTATTAAATGGGAACCTGTTTCTAAGCCCTGAGATCGGCAATCAAATTTTGATGAAAATGACCGGCAACAAGGGAACGGTAGGCAGCGACCCTCTTGAGCTGTTGAGTGACAGGGAGCTTGAAGTATTCGAATTAACCGGTCGGGGAGAATCAACCAAAGACATTGCAAAAAAATTACATGTCTCAGTAAAAACCGTTGAATCATACCGTGCAAGAATCAAGGAGAAAATGGATCTGAAAAGTGCGAACGACCTGCTGCGTCGAGCTGTTCAATGGATAGAACGTTCCTCAAGCTGACTTCCTTTAAGTTCATTCATAGATAAATGAGCTACAATCTGAGGTGATAAATCAACCCCGATTAAAGAATCATTCAATCGCCTCATCGGATGAATTCCCTTCATCATACAGTACCCTTGTAGGAATTACCCCTACAAGCTATGGGGGATTTCCTGCGGAATGATACAGGGAGTTGCTGTCATGGCAATTTGATTCATATTGCGACATTGTTCACGGATTGTCAAACAAATCACAATCATCAAACAGATAACCAAACGATATTTTACAACAACCAACTTAATTACAATTATGAAAACACTT
>SLKH01000282.1 GCA_007134665.1 Balneolaceae bacterium | reverse complement strand
CCGCCCAGCCATCACCGGTCAATCCGCCCGGGTAATGAGTAATCTTCCCAAGTGACAGCGTCTGATATCCATTCTGCCGAAAAATTGCCGGGAGACTTTCCCTGGCCCACTCCTCATGAGTATCACGAATTGCCGTATTTGGCAGGTATTGAGGCGCATCAGCCCGTTTGCCTCTTAATAGAGCAGCCCTTGAAGATCCGCACGTTGGCACCTGGACATAATGCCTGCTGAATAGACGTCCGGTTTCCGCTAAAGCATCCAAATGTGGTGTGTGTACATAATCAACTCCAAGTGCACCGAGGTCGTTACGCAAATCATCGATTGCGATAAATAAAACATTTAATCTTGAATCCGGATGTTCATCTGATTCCTGAGCACAGCCCCCGATCATCCCCCATAACACAAGAACTGACAAAATTTTAACAGTATTATTGAAATGGTCCATAGAGGAATAAACATTTTAATTATGACCATTTCAACAGATTTCACAGTAAATGATCAGGCAGAAATTTAAAATTGAAATTTTTAAGCAAACAGATCCAGTACTGCTTCTCCGTCACCATCCGGTGTTGTATAAAATGGCCGGCCTTCTATAACATAATGTGTTTCCGGAGGTATGCCTAAAGCATGATAAATTGTTTGGTGAATTTCATCTATTCCAACAGGATTCTCTATGGTGGCACATGGCCGTTCATCAGAAGTTTTTCCATATATCAGACCTTTTTTAATGCCCCCGCCAAACATCAGCATAGAACAACCGTCGGTAAAATGCCGGTGCATTCCATAGTGCGACATATTTTCCATTACATCCGGGACATCGACCTGGTCCTGAACCTGAACACCGGGACGCCCTTCAAGTACCATATCCCTGCTGAATTCACTCGCAAGCACGATCAAAGTCCGGTCGAGTCGTCCTGATTGCTCCAAATCTTTTACCAATTGTGAAATCGGCCCGTCGATCATTTCCTTCATCCGGACAGTCCGGGTATGCCCGTTCTCATGGGTATCCCATCCCATAAAAGGTTCATACTCAGTAGTTACACTGATAAACCTTGCACCCGCTTCTGTTAAACGTTTAGCCAGAAGGCAGCCCAGCCCGAACCGGCCGGTGTCGTATTCCCGGAATGTATCTTCCTGTTCCCGACTGAGATCAAATGCTTCGGATTCAGGAGATTTCAGAAGAGCGTACGATTGCTCCATTGCACGAAGCATAGACTCTTTTTGATAGTCGCTTCCGTACTCGCCCAATGGGCTTTCTGCAATCAAATCTTTATAAAGTTGATTTCTTCTTTCAAACCGCTCAATGGACATACCGACCGGCGGGCGAACACTTTCAAGTCCGGACGACGGATCGGGTATCAGGAAAGGCCCGTACTCACTTCCAAGAAATCCTGCTGTGTGATAGGCTTTCAATTCTTCAGATTCGCCCACATCAAACCGTTGCCCGATACTGATAAATGGGGGTATCACAGGGTTTACCGGCCCTAACTCCCGGGCAATCCAGGCACCGATATGTGGTACATCCACCGTCTGAGGCGGCTGGTAACAGGTATGCCAGTGATATTGATGTCTGGAGTGAAGGATATGGCCCATATCTGCTGCACGATAGGAACGAATGACAGTACCTCTGTCCATAATACTCCCGATTTTCTCAAGCCCTTTTGAGAAACTGAGCCCATCCACTACAGTGGGAACTGAAGGAAATGTACTCAAAACCCTGCTGCTTTCAAGCCCTTTTTCAAATGGAGTGTAAGCTTTCGGATCAAAGGTTTCAGTGTGAGCCATCCCCCCTGCCATCCACAACAAAATAACGGTATCAGCCGATGAATCTATTCCGGGTTGACAACCAGTCAAAAATGTCGTCGCAGGAATAGTTGCTGCCATTGCTGCAATCGATGCAGCCGATGATTTCTTTATGAATTCACGCCGGTTCATTTTTTTACTCATGGTACTGTCTCGTTTTAAGGATACCCCTTCTAATAAATCATTTGAAATTCCGGGAGCATGACGATTGCCCAAAGAAGGTCCTGGACGGTCTCCCTCGTTGGTTCAGGAGCGAGTATATCAAATGCAATTACCTCTTCACGCTCACTTGGTTCCCGGCTAAGAGCACGGTAAAAAATCTGCCGGATCATATTACCCGGCTTATCACCATAAACGGCCATCCACCTGTCGGCTCCACGTCCAAGCACATCATAAACGGTTTCACCATTGGTTAACTCAAGAGCCTGAAGGAGTGTTGGATCATTTTCTCTTGACGTTGCTACAATTTCCCTGGCCGGACGACCCATGGCAGCCTGAAAGGGATCATTTGGTACAAGTGATGCCCTTACAAATTGAAGCCGGTCACCGGCTGAATCATGGGTAAACTCAACAAGCCTGCCCCAGTAATTATTTTGTACGCTATTGCCAAAGACACGAACCGGTTTCCAGTCCGAATCATCAAAATCGATCAATTTCCACCCGGCCTCAGGCTGATCACTCACTACTTTCCAATCTCCATTTGTATGCACCTCCACTTCCTCCCCGTCAGAATGAGTAATTCTCAGGTTCAGGAGTACTCCGGCAGGTTCTGGTGTCGTGCCTCCTTTACTTCCTTTTACGGCAAGCAGATTTTGTCCGTTGATCAAATTGCCGGATACATCGAATCGCTGAACCTGCCGCCAGTCCTGGCCAGACCCTTTTAATGTGCCGTTTATATATAAATCAAAAGATTGATCTGCAGTCATTAACACCTCAGCACTTCTGACATCCTTATCTGGCGGGATATCAAATACATATCTGAAATAATATTCGCCAGGTGGCGAAAAAGCCCGGCGATCATCTATTATCATATCGTACCAGATCCAGGAAGCAGCAGCCGTATTGCTGTCAAACGGATCGAAAGAGACCGAACTATAGACCGGGGCTGCAAGCTGGCTTAGTGCATCGGTGAACTGTTCAGCTGTCAGCCGTTTTCTGTGCGGCCCCCTGAAAATGTAATCATCTGTTGCCTCCGATTCAGTTTCATTAATCCCAACCGATGGCAGCTGATAGGTTCTGGATTTCATAATTGATGAAATCAGGTATTTGAGGTTATAATCGTTTTCAATCAGATCTGCTGCCAGCCAGTCGAGAAGGTCCTGGTTCCAGGGTTCCAGGTCCATTTCATCCGTTGGCTCGACAAGTCCACGGCCAATCAGCTGAGCCCAGTATCGATTGGAAATGGTACGGTAGAGCCGTCCATTTTTGTCGTCAACCAGTATCTCAGCCAATACTTCAAGACGTTCATCCAGGGTCAGATCACTGTCAATTTCACCCAGTTCTGAGTAATAAAATCCGGGTTCAGCCAAATCTCCTGTTGGTACTTCACACCGTTCAATTGTCAGTATGGTATCCGAAAATACAGCTGCAAATCCATACGCTTCCTTTAGTGTTAAATTGCTTGTAAAGCTGTTATGACAGGAAGCACACTTGAGGTTAACTCCCATCAGGGATTGTGAAATATTTTGGGCCGCCTGCATTTCTGTACTCTGGCTTGAGTTGAAATCTCCCCGCCACTGGATACCTCGGATAAACCCTTCCGAGTTTTCATCAGGATTTACAAGTTCCCTGACCATCTGGTTATAAGGTTTATTCTCGTAGAGTGTTTGATATAACCAATCCGTAACCTGCTTCCTGCCTCCGGTGATAAAACCAGTTCCTGTATATGCATTCCGCAACAGATCGTTCCAAAAACTCAGTGAGTGCTGGGCATAGTCATGATTCCGATCCATGAGTGATTCAATCAGTTGCGCTCTTTTGTCCGGTGATGAATCTGATACAAATGCCTGCACCTCATCTGGTTCCGGCAGTAACCCGACAACATCCATGTAAACCCGTCGGATAAAGATTTCATCCTCTACCGGTTCCTGCCATGTGATTCCATGCTCTTCAAAATAACTATTAACAAACCGATCAATCGGATGATCTATACCCGGTCCGGCACTTGGTAAATCCGGTTTTTCCAGTGCCAGTTCTGCTTCTCTGAAAACCCTCATCTCTTCATCCGCCCAATGTGCACCCTGCTCAATCCATACACGAATCAATTCTATTTCTTCACCATATAAAGCACGGCCTCTCTGCGGCATCACGTCATCGTGGCCGGAAGGCAATGTCAGCCGCCGGATGATTTCACTTTCATCTGGCTGACCGGGAATGATGATCGGGCCGCCATCGCCACCAGCCATCACTGCCATTTCACTATCCAGTTCAAGCCCGCCATCAGCATCCGTATCGGAAGCATGGCAGCGATAGCAGCTATTGGCGAAAATACGCCGGACACCCAGGTTAAGTTCATTCAGATGTGTTTCAGCAAGCGGGCCCAAATCACGGTGCTCAGCAATTTCAGTCAATAATTCGCTGTATTCACCCCTCGGGGAGGTTTCGTAATTCCAGGGTAACACCGATGTCAGATAATCATCGCCATGAGTGAGACTCGCTCCGAAATGTCCGGCAAACGTCAAAAATAGAACGGTTACTGTGAGGACACCTCGATAGATGTTCAGATCTTTAATCCTACCACTTAAATCAGCCCTGTACAAGAGCCATGCCGCTATAGTAGCCAAAATAACTGTGACAATACCGGCCCATTGATGATAATCCAGTGTTGACGCCGGGTAATTGCCTCCAAAGGCGAGCATATAACCGGCTATGGCAGACAGAAGAGAAGTAAATGCACCTATATATACCAGCCATTTGATTCCGGGCCTGAGTTCCTGTCGCTTTCCTGAGAATGTGAAAAGTTCAAGAAAAAATGCGGTTATCAATAAAGCAATTGGGAAATGAACAACAAGAGGATGCAACCGTCCTGTCAACTCCCAAATCCATATTTCAGAAAGAACTTCTAACACGTCAAAACATCTAAATTTTTAACACCGGATCCCTCAGGTCCCGGCTGATTATGAAGATTGTGTCTCTAAATAATAAAAAAAGTGATTTGAACCAATACGGAAATGGATCAGGAAACCCTGACCCATTTAATATTTAAGCTTCCTTAGTTGGATGGGCCGCCATATGGCCACCAGGGATTCCTGAAATATGGAGATTCAATCTGAATTTGGCGATCGTTATTCATATAAATGACCCTGGCTTTGACCCAATGTTCTCCGTCAGGAATTTCATCGATCCGGAATTCATAGTCCGGAGCTCGGGTTTTCGTTACTACCTCATTATTCACAATGATTTCGATAGTCTCAACCTGATCTGCATCAAGATCTCCAATGAACTTAACAGCTCCCCTTCCCAGCTCCTGTGACCATTCCATTTGAACTTCAGGAGTACCCGGACTACCCGTAATTTCAGCAAGCAGGTCAAAAAACTCACGTTTGCGATCGGAAGTGATTGACCAGTTTACCGGAACACTTTGAAACCCCAGATTATAATTGTCATGCTCGTCCGGAAGCCGGAAATCAAAATAACCCCAGGATGCATAATTTTTGACACTGACAACAAAATTGTTACCCTTTTCTCCCCAGCCCTGATGTTCCACGCGCCATGGCTGATCATCCTCATTATTCACGATCGGCATAGGACTGTAAACATCCATTTCCCTTACTTGTTGTATCATCTCTTCCATTCTGTCAGGGTTACTTACTCCATTCCCATGCAGAAAAATAAAATCTGAGACTTCTACAATATTTGCCGGCGGAACAGATCCGCCTCCGAGAGAAGTACTCACATAGAGTGACCGGCCATCATAATCCATATTCCTTGCCAGATCAATGAGTTCATGAACACGTTCACACTGTAATATTTCATGGTCGTCATAACGAACATTGCACTCATTGTTTATCTCGATGAGGACGTTCCTGTAATCTTTTTCAAGTATCCATTCGGTTGCATTTTTTACTGCTTCTATAACTGCCGTTTCATCTTCAAGGTTGCCATCCTGGCCGAAATAGAAATAACCCAGTATGACGATCATTCCCAATTCATCTGCCCTGTCAAGTACCTGCTCAAGCCGATCCATGTACCCGGCTCTTAATGAACCGTCTGAGGAAAAAGCAGAATTATCCCATGGCTGGTTGCGGCAATATCCATATGGACATCCACCTTGCAGATTCAGTGTAAAACTTAACAGGCCGTGTTCACGCCAGGATGCCATAGCATTGATAAATTCCTGTGTATTTCGATCCGGGTCCCAAATCTTCGTATCAGGATAAATCCACTGTCCTTTTGTTTCCGGATTCAGATCATCAAAGACTCCCTGTACAAGCCTGGCGTTCATTAATAAACCCTGTACCTGATACTCCCCTCCATACGACGTTGACCAGCTTACTCCCTCATAAGTTGGAGCACCATTGATATGAAACTCTTCCCCCGCGATCGTGATTTCAGTTTGGCGATCCTGGCTGAATGTATTTTGAGCGAAGATCAATAATAAAAACCAAATGAAAGAAAAATGAGATATATAGTAATTCTGGTTCAGTGAGAGAACTTTGGTTTTTTTCATGATTAGGAATACATATTTCTATTTCTGGCATCATCTATGGATAAATAACGTTTTCGCTTTTCTATAAAGCAAGTTTAACTGGTATTTATCAAATTAATATGATTGAGGCAGCACATACAGATCTGATTATTTAATCGGGCGATAAAACCAATTATACGTATATCGGTACGTTTCTAGATACGGGGTATCAGACGGAATTCCACCACGAATTGTTCCGATGGAACAAATGGATATGGATTTCGCATCCCGGGGCCTACCCACGAGATGATCCTATCGGATCATGGTGATGGATATTCAAGCCTGTATTCATTAAAGAATATAGTTCATTCAATCAGGGCTATTGAATGAACTATACAGGTATCATTTTAAATTTCGCCCAAGGAATGCCTCACAACTTAAACCGTGGCAATAAAAACCACATATACATCCCGAAAGGTCGTATCATTGGCAAACCATGAGCCGTAATCACACCCGCCAACATTCCGGAGGAATGTCTCATGGGTAGGACTCGGAGCCATTATCACACCAAAATCTCGTTCCAGCGGAACGTTTCGTGATTCGTGGTACCAGACGGAAT
>SLKH01000315.1 GCA_007134665.1 Balneolaceae bacterium | reverse complement strand
TTTGCCTGATGGCATTTATCATTATGACCGGTTGTAATGAAACAGAAGAAAACGATATGATGATGGGTATTTCAGAAGAAAGTTTTGGCCAAATGGATGATGGCAGGGAGGTACATCTGTACACGTTGATAAATGATAACGGTATGGAAGTGAGAATAACGAATTATGGGGGGATCATAACATCATTAAAGGTTCCCGGCAGCGATGGTGTGTCAGAAAATGTTGTACTGGGATTTGACAATCTGGACGATTACCTGAGCGGGCATCCTTACTTTGGAGCGTTGATCGGGAGATATGGAAATCGAATTGCCAATGGTCGTTTTGAAATTGATGGTACAGAATATCAGCTTACAATCAATGATGGCAATAACCACCTGCATGGCGGGGAAGTCGGGTTTGATAAGGTGCTGTGGGATGCAGAAGTCACAGATGAAGGTTCACTAAGGTTAACGTATATGAGCGAAGATGGTGAGGAGGGATATCCCGGAAATCTTGAAGTAACTGTCACATATACCTTAACAGCAGAAGATGAACTGATCATCGATTACGAGGCGGAAACGGATAAAACCACGCATGTAAATTTAACGGCACACAGTTATTTTAATCTAAGTGGAAATCCATCTTCAGATATTTTGGGCCATGAGTTAAAATTACATTCCGGTAATTATACACCTGTTGATAGTGAGCTTATACCAACTGGTGAAATCAGAACGGTTCACAGCTCTCCATTTGATTTTACCGAATTTCACTCAATCGGATCCGGAATTGACCAGGTTGAAGGAGGGTATGACCACAATTTTGTTTTAGATAATTCCTCCGGCGAATTGTCTCTTGCTGCAGAATTGATCCACCGAGAAAGCGGCCGAAAGCTGTCTTTGTTGACGACAGAGCCTGGAATTCAGTTCTATTCAGGTAATTTTCTGGATGGAAGTTTATCTGCACCTGACGGCACACCATACGGACAGTACGCCGGATTGTGCCTTGAACCACAGCACTTTCCCAATTCACCCAACGAGCCGGAATTTCCTTCAACCATCCTGAGGCCGGGAGATAAATATGAGTCTCAGACAATTTATTCATTTTCTGTTGAGTAGAATGAAATATGTCTATCGGGTTTTATGAAGAGCCGGGTCCACTAAATTAATGTGCCCATGTTGGATAAAACGTTTGTTTGTTGATTATTTTTTGTCATGTTTTAAGCTATGAGTACATTGAGTTTTTATTTTTGAGATTAACCGTAATAATTAATCTAATAACTAACCTATGGGAGCATTAGCAGCACTTGACTGGATTGTTATCGGGCTATATTTTCTTGTAATCGCCGGGCTGGCTTGGTGGGTGATACGTCAGCCTACCGATACGACTACAGATTATTTTCTTGCCGGCAGGCACCTGGGATGGCTGATTGTGGGGGCATCAATTTTTTCATCAAATATCGGGTCAGAACACCTTGTTGGCCTTGCCGGATCGGGGGCAACTGACGGGGTAGCCATGGCACATTATGAACTGCATGCCTGGTGTTTGCTGGTTTTGGGATGGATCATGGTACCATTTTATCTTCGCTCCAAAGTGTTTACAATGCCTGAATTTCTTGAAAAAAGATTTTCACCACTGGCACGAGCACTTCTCTCCGGAATTTCACTTGTTGCTTATGTTTTGACGAAAATAGCTGTTGGTATTTTTGCCGGTGGTATCGTATTCAGTGTACTGCTTCCTGATATTAATTTTATGGGTCTTGACAGTTTTTGGATCGGATCCATTTTGGTAATCGTTTTTACCGGTGCTTATACAGTATTGGGTGGATTACGTGCAGTTGCGTATACCGAGGCACTTCAAACACTGGTTCTTGTATTCGGTTCATTTCTGGTATTGATTTACGGTCTCGATGCTATCGGTGGCTGGAACCGCCTGGTTGAGATTGCGGGGGATGAAATGTTTAATCTGTGGAAGCCTCTTGTTCCGGAAGGAATGGAATCGACCTGGGCCCCGGTAATGGAAGAGAACAGAATGGCCTGGTATTTCAACAGCAATTACCCATGGCTTGGAATGTTATTTGCAGCTCCGATCGTCGGGCTTTGGTACTGGACAACCGACCAGTACATCGTTCAGCGTGCACTTGGAGCTGAAAATGTTCAGCAAGCACGGCGTGGCTCGATCGCTGCGGCTTTTCTCAAGCTTCTGCCTGTGTTTATTTTCATCATTCCCGGAATCATCACATTTGCGCTTGCCCAATCCGGAGAATTTGCTGCTCTTCAACAGGTACTTATCGATGAGAATGGAGAAGTAATCACACAAAATGCCCAGGCCGCATTTCCGATGCTTGTAACCCACGTATTGCCGGTGGGTATCAGGGGAATTGTGGTTGCCGGGTTATTAGCGGCGCTGATGAGTTCACTTGCAGGTGTATTTAATGCATCATCCACACTGTTTACGATGGATTTTTACAAAAAATTAAGGCCTGAATCATCCGAAGAAAGGCTGGTCTGGATGGGCCGTATTGCAACCATCATTATGGTTATTATCGGTTTACTCTGGATACCTGTAATCCAGGGCAGCCGGGGACTTTATGATTATCTGCAGGGTGTACAATCATACCTGGCACCACCAATATTTGTTGTCTTCTTCCTTGGAGTTTTCTCTAAAAGGCTGAATAAAGAAGGTTGTCTGGCTGCTTTGGGAATTGGATTTGCAATGGGAATTTTCAGGCTTGCTGTTGATACGCCACTGGCTTTGATCGATGGATTTAGTTATGCGGAAGGTTCTTTCCTGTGGGTTATCAGTAATATATTCTTCCAGTATTACAGCCTTGTGATCTTTCTGACATGTGTCGTTGTGATGATCGGTGTAAGTTATATGACAAAAGCCCCGGATTATCAAAAAATCTCAGGACTCACATTTGGAACACTCACTGATAAAGACAAAAGTGATTCCAGGGCGAGTTATAACTGGAGAGATATTTTCCTCTCTGTTCTACTGGTTGTCTTGATAATTTTAATTTATTTCTTCTTTAGTTAATACGGCTGATATTACATTATCGAAATCTGTATATCTATGATATGTATATAAATGAAGAAATTTATTAAGGTTTCATTAATCACTATTGCAAGCATAGCCCTGCTTGCGATAGTTGCAGCTGGTTTATTTGCTTGGAAAGCCATGTATGGGTTCAACTTCTATGATACCAATCCTCCGGAATTGCCTGATCTTGGGGAGAGAGCTGTTTTGGTATTTTCCAAAACAAATGCCTTCAGGCATCATGAAGCGATTGAAGCCTCACAGCCTGTATTCCGGGAAATGGCAGATGAATTGGGATGGAGCCTGTTCAGTACTGAAAATGGAGCAATATTCAATCAGGAGCAATTACAAAAATTTGATGTAGTTGTCTTCAATAACGTAAGCGGGAAAGCACTCAACCCAGAACAGCGGGAACATTTTCGAAACTGGCTAGAAGGCGGCGGCGGTTATGTTGGAATTCATGCAGCGGGTGACTTCTCTCATCAGTGGGATTGGTATGAAGATGAAGTCATCGGTGCCCGCTTTTCCCACCATACCATGCGGCCGCAATTCCAGGAAGGAGTTCTGTCCATCGAGATCAATGAGATGAATTTGCAACTTTCACAAGGGTTGCCGGAATCCTGGGTAAGGGAAGAAGAATGGTATGTATTTTATAATAATCCGCGTGACCGCAGTTTTACAATATTGTACCGATTGGACGGGGAAGAAATTAATCCAGATGGAAGTATTCCCCTTTTGGCACCCAATAAAGATTTCGGAATGGGTAGTGATCACCCTGTCGCCTGGTATAGAGAACGGGGGGAAGGCCGTACATTTTATACGTCCATGGGGCATCAGGCCGGTGCTTTTTCGGAAGAACACTTTCTGACAATGATCGAAAATGCAATCCATTGGACCGGCAGGTTTTATGATTAATCAAATAAAAATTTATCATGGGTAACAGAGTAGTTGTAATAGGAGGCTCTTCCGGTATCGGGAAAGCGATCGCCGAGCGGTTTGCCGGCGAAGGGTGGAGTGTCATGGCCTGTGCACCGGACCTCTCTGCCACACAAAAAGTGGTGGAAAGGCTTAAAGGTGACGGACACATTGCGCTTGAGGTCGATGTAACCAGGGACGATCATATTGAAAACCTGAAAACTGAGGTGAAAACTAAATTCTCAGATATTCATACCTATATTTATTGTGCTGGTATTTCACGTAAAGTACCCATCGATGATGAAAATTTTGAAAAGTGGGATCAATCTATCCAGATTATGCTCTATGGCGCAGTGAAAGCATGCAGAGCATTAATCCCAAGTATCAGGGACGGTGGAAGGATTATTCATGTTACATCGATTCATCATAATAGGGTAGCATTTGGCAGTTCGGCATATGGCATGGCCAAAGCAGCGAAAACCCAATTTACAAGATCTCTGGCTGTGGAACTGGCACCACGCAATATCCTTGCAAATGCGATTGCACCCGGGTTTGTCGATACACCCATGTCTGTAAAAGAAGATGGAATTAATGAACTGAAAACGAAGTGGTTCGAAGACAATTACATCAAATATGACCATTTGCCACTTAAGAGAGCGGGAAAACCGGAAGAGATCGCCGGAATAGCTTGGTTCCTGGCAGGCCCGGATGCATCTTATATGACCGGATCTGTAATAACTGCGGATGGCGGCCTAACCATCACTTTTTAATCCGTGATTTAAATCAGGTTTACCCGGACCGGTTTTACTATCTTTCTTTTGTCAGAAACTGTATTGACCAGTTCTCTGCCAAATCCTTTAAAGCTGACAATCATCTGATCTCCACCTTTCAGGCGTAAACCTTCCCCGAAAGAAAATGCATCGGCACCGTAAAAATGGATATGAACTGTACCGGGTATCCGGTGCTGTTCATATTTAAAATGATGGTGTTCAAGATTTTCGACAGAGTGACACATGTTCTGTTCTCCTGTTTTAATCGTTTCAGACCAGACCTTCTTACCATTTCGCCTGATTTCAACGTTACCTGTTATATCTTGAAAATCGTGATCAAGTATGAGTTCAGGGCCGATGGCACATTGCCGTAATTTGGAAGGTGCGAGATAGAGATAATTTTTTCTCTCCATCACATGATCTGAAAATTCATTTGCCTGGGCATACCCAACCTTGTATGGCGAACCGTCTTCTGCAACCAGGTAAATACCTGCGATTTCCGGTTCTTCACCTCCGTCATCAGCATACGGTGGGATCTCAAGCAGGTCACCGTGTGCTTTCAGGCTCGTTCCGGTCCCCTTGTAGAACCATTCCGGTTGAACTCCGACGATTCCCTTTCCCGGTTTGCCTCCTTCTTCGCCCAGGAGATACATTTTCATGCTGTCAGTTATCTCTTCTTTCTTTAATTGCTGATGCATTTTCTGACGGTTTTCAGCACTTGCTTTATGGGTTAACCCTGTGCCTGAAAGGATGCAGTGAAGTGGTGAAGCAGGATGGTCAAATGCAGGAAGTATTTTCCACTTACTATTGCTGGTATAAACCTGATCATAATCATGTTTCTCACCGGTCAGTACATTCGGAATAAACTTATCCGCAGAAGACTGCTCGGTAATCATCTTCGAAAAAAGCTCATAATTTGAGGAAAACTCAGAAGTGATGAGTTCAAGTGAATTCTGGTCAACCACGGCAATCCGCCTTCTGTGATTCGGGTGTATTAATTGAATTAGTTTCATAGTCAAATTCAGATGAAGAGTGAAATGAGTAGTGCCATTGTAAAACCGGTTACAGAGACGATAACCGACATGACTGTCCATGAACGAAGTGTCTGTTGTTCCGTTAACCCAAGGTACTTGTTGACCAGCCAAAATCCGCTGTCATTGAAGTGGGAAAGAATGGATGCACCTGCTGCTATTGCAATTACGATAAGGGCTTTTTCAGGTTGAGACAGGTCAAAAGATCCCATCATAGGTGCCACCATGCCTGCAGCCGTAATCATGGCAATGGTTGCGGAACCCTGGCTGACACGTACTACTACTGCCAGTAAATAGGCAAGTATAATCGGGGCAACCTGGAATGCCATGATGGTTTCAGCCAGTGCAAGGCCTACTCCGCTGTCTACTAATACCTCCTTGAAGACACCACCTGCTCCGGTTACCAGGATGATCAGGCCGGCCGGTGCCAGGGCCTTGTCTGAAAATGAAAGCACCTCTTTGCCTGAAAACCCTTTTCTGTATCCGAGAAAATAGGCTGCAATGAGTGTGGAAATAATCAATGCAGTGAAGGGATGCCCTATAAATTGAATCAATTCTACCCAAAAAGATTCGTCAGCAATCCAGTTGATCGTTTGAAAAAAGTCGACTATCGTGGCCGATACAATCAGGAAAATAGGGAGCAGAATAACCAGTAGAATAATTAAGAAATCTGATCTCTCTTCAACAGATGGAGCTTTGGATTTGCCTGATTCACTGAATTCAGGAGGGTTGATATGAATTTTATTACCAATATACTTTCCGAAAATAGGGCCTGCAAGAATGGCAGCAGGAATTCCGGTGACGACACCAAATATGATCACCCAGCCAAGCGGTACGCCTATTATTTCGGCAACTGCAGTAGGGCCGGGAGTTGGCGGGATAAATGCATGTGTTACAAGCATTCCGGCTAACAAGGGGATTGCGTAGTAAAGGGTAGACTTTTTAGATTTCCTGGCCAGTGCATAAATGATCGGTACTAAAATGATAAAACCGACATCCAGAAAAACAGGTATGGAGATGATAAATCCGGTGAAGGTCATACCCCATGGAGTTCTGTCGGTACCGAATATTGAAACGATGTTCCTGGCCAATGCTTCAGCACCCCCGGATACCTCGAGCAGTTTACCCATAATGGATCCAAGGCCGACGATTATGGCTATGAACCCGAGAATTCCCGCCATTCCCTCCTGAATACTGTTTAATACATCCTGAAGAGGCATTCCGGCAGCAATACCGACGAAAATACTTACAAGTATCAGTGAGATAAAAGCATGAATTTTAAATCTCATCACAAAAATGAGAAGAAGTACTACAGAAATGACAGTAATCAGAAGCAGGTAGAGAGATGGATCCACGTGTTTGTCAGGTTCGTTAAA
>SLKH01000148.1 GCA_007134665.1 Balneolaceae bacterium | reverse complement strand
ATTCTTCAGTCATTGAATTGTTTCGTGCTTTTCGGATCAATGAACGATCTCGAAGGATTTCGCATCGCGGGGCTCATTTTTTGTACACGTAGTGAAAAGTTGAGCTCTGCGCCGGGCAGGAATCAATTAAAGCGTTGTTTAAGGGCCGACCATATTCAAGGGGGAGGGGTTACCCCGAAATTTTCTTTTAACACACTATAAGTAAATATTAATCAATAGGTTATAGTTTTTGACAAGTGGAAATAAATTTATTCTCGTTTCACTGCTCTGCCGTGAAATGGCACTCGGCGGTGCTCTGCTCCGCCAGGTAGGGGCAAAATGGGCAGCGGAGCAGCCCTGCCTGTCATCTCGGAGCAGAGCACCGAGACGAGAATAAGATAGGCTTTGGTATTACGTAAAAAATGGGGTAACTCCTCACAAGGAGATGTCTCGACTCCGGCACAAAAAGCGTGCCTTCGCTCGACAAGACAAGTGGCGGTTATTGGAAAGGGCGGCGTATAAATATCCAGGCTGTGCAGGATTCCGGTTTACGCCGCTCATAGTGATTCATTTTATTAAAAGCAGCCGAGAAGCGGCGAACTACCATAGCCCGGGGCGAAACAGAGTGAAGCCTTGGGTTTATAAAGTCAACAAACCAAAAACCCCGAGGCTTTAAATTATTTAAAATCCGGAAATTATACCGAAGGTTTTTCTCAGAATTTGATCAAGGCAGTTTCATAATCAATAGATGTACAGTTCTATAAATACATTCATCTAACATTGTACCAAACATGATAAACAACTGACTAGTTTAGATTCCTGGCGGTTAGGACAAAGTCCTGAATCGATTCAGTAACGTTATACCCGCACTTGCTACAAGGGCATCTTATCATCGGTATTGACTGAACCCTGACAGTTTTTCCGTCGGTATGAAGGAATAGAGGGATCCCGTTGATAAGTGGACAGACTATGATGAGGCTTTTTCAAGAAAGTCCCATATTCAACGGGATCTTTCAACTCAACTTTCCCCGACGGCAAACTGGCAACTCACCTTCGGATTCCAGTCTTCGAATATCCCATTTGGATTGTGTTTCCAGGCCCATACATGTAATGCCTATAATTCAAGCATATGATTGGCTGAAAACTCTCTGTCGAACAGGGTCGGCGGCTCTTCATCAGCTCCCAAAAAATCGAAAGGAATAATATATTCTACTCCGATTAAATGTATATTTCCATTTCTGTCAGGAAAGCGTGATACACTGTGTTTATTTCGTTAAATGATCCCTTGGATTATTTTATAAAAAACACCTACACTGGCATGGATCATTAGTAAAAAATTTTCTGGCCAACTACAACGGGGCCGATAAAAAAAGTTACCTGGGAACCTGTAAATCAGGCAGTATTTGTCCCGTTATTTTCTTCTGCGATTTTCTCTCCTTTCATCAGTTTGGAAACGATATCCCCGGATATTTCTTCTCTTTCAAGCAGGAGTTCAGCTATATTGTCAAGGATCTTTCTGTTTTCTTTAAGGGTATTCAAAGCCCTGTCATAAGCTTCTTTGGAGATTTGCTTCACTTCCTCATCGATTTCTCTTGCTGTGGAATCACTGAAATCTCGCTGGCGGTGCATGTCGCGGCCAAGGAACACTTCTTCCTGTCCGTTTCCAAATGATAGATGCCCGAACCGGTCGCTCATGCCCCAGTCCATCACCATTTTTCTTGATAATTTTGCTACCTGCATCAAGTCATTTTGGGCACCGCTTGTTGCCGTATTGAAAATGAGTTGTTCTGCAGCTCTGCCTCCCATAATTACAGCCAGGCGGTCGAGGAGGTATTCCCGGTTATAGAGATATTTTTCCTTTTTCGGAAGCTGCTGGGTAACTCCCATTGCCCTCCCCCGGGGAATGATGGTAACTTTGTGAACAGGATCAGAGTGGGGAAGTGCAGCTGCTACCAGGGCGTGACCTGCTTCATGATAAGCAAGAAGCTTTTTTTCTTCATCATCGATCTGCATACCTTCCCGTTCAAGGCCCATAACCACTTTATCTCTTGCATGATCGATATCGGCCATTGATATTTTTTTTCGTTTATCACGGCCTGCATACAATGAAGCTTCGTTCAGCAGGTTTTCAAGGTCGGCACCACTGAATCCCGGTGTTCCCCTGGCAATTTTTTCCAGGTCAACATCATCACCCATCGGTTTATTTTTAGCATGAATTTTCAGTATTTCAACGCGGGCATTCTGGGAGGGAAGGTCGACGGTAATTTGCCTGTCAAACCTGCCTGGGCGCAATAACGCCTTATCGAGAATATCAGGCCTGTTGGTAGCGGCCATAACAACTACGTTTTCACTGGGTTCAAATCCATCCAGTTCAGACAAAAGTTGATTCAATGTCTGTTCCCGTTCGTCATGTCCGCCGCCGAGCCCTGCTCCGCGCGTACGGCCTATGGAATCAATTTCGTCAATAAAAATGATACTGGGAGACACTTCTTTTGCTTTTTTAAACATTTCACGAACACGTTTTGCACCCACACCAACAAACATTTCCATGAAATCGGAGCCTGTTATTGTGAAAAAGGGAACTTCCGCTTCACCGGCAACTGCACGGGCAATCAACGTTTTTCCGGTGCCGGGTGGCCCGATCAGCAAAATTCCTTTCGGAAGTTTTGCTCCAAGTTCTTCAAAGCTTTCCGGGTTTTTCAGAAACTCAATGATTTCTCTCAGTTCTGTTTTGGCGCCATCAGCCCCGGCTACATCGTCAAAGGTCGTACGTTTTTTGCTTGTATCCTGCAGTTTAGCCTGGCTTTGCCCGATATTGAACATACCACGTCCCTGTGCCTGCATTCGCTGATAAAAGATATATCCGATAAAAATGAAAAGTAGCAGAGGGAGTGAGAAGAATAGAATATACCACCAGTAATTTTCACTTTCCGGTTCGGCTGATACCACAACCTCAAACTCATCGAGCATTGCAAAAAGTTGATCATCTCCGAAAGAAGGTATATAGGTAGTGAAGCTTTCATAGTGAGTTGTATCGTCCCTTGTAATCAGAAGCTGGACAGGCTCTTTTAATGTACCCTGAATTTGTTCACCCTGAACATGAACTCGTTCGATATTGTCGTCTCTCAGCTCTTTTCTGAACTCACTGTAATCAATTTCGGGTACTGTACCGAACATTCCACCAGGGTCAGTCAGGAAAAAATACCACAGAATCATGAGAGTGAATAGAACAATCCAGAACAGATTTCTGGATTTGGAAGGAGCCGGTTTCTGGGGAGTTCCTTTCCCGGGTGGTCTGTTTGGGTGCTGGCCGCTCTTATGATTCTGTTTATCAGTCAAATTGTTTAATTACCGGGTTTAATAATTATCAGGATTAAAAGAATATTAAATGCACCTTCGTAAATGCAATTCATTCTATGAAACTCTCATTTAGCAGTTAAGATAATGATTATCGGCATTATTCAATATTTGCGGTTTCAAGAATTAAATTTCAGAAACAGCCTGAAAGATGATATTGTAGGTGATAAAGATTAATCCTGAAGAAAATTTATAAGTATTTGTCTGATGAACAAACGTCTTGATAAAAAAGTTGCTGAGTTTCATATCGACTCTGTTAAACGACACATTTTCTTGTGTGCCGATCAAACAAAACCGAAATGCTGTAAATTGGAAAGAGGGCTTGAATCCTGGACTTTTCTAAAACGAAGATTAAAAGAACTCGGGCTTGAAAAGAAAGGTGGAATATTCCGGACGAAAGCCAATTGCCTCAGAGTTTGTAAAAATGGGCCTGTTGCAGTTGTTTATCCCGAAGGTATATGGTATCACTCCTGCAGCCCGGATGTACTTGAAAGAATTATACAGGAACATTTAATCGGTGGTAAACCGGTCAGGGAGTATCAGTTTGCTGAGAACCCGTTGAACAGAGAATGAAAAGTGAAAACGCAAAAGGCAAAAGTTGTCATAACAGTTCCCAAATCACTCTTATAAAAAACAGAATGTATGTTATATCATCTGAACTTTTCATTTTTACTTTTTCACTCTGAATCCGACTGTAAGAATTTGATACCCATAGCACCAGAATAATTAATAAATGATAGTTTTAAATAACTATTCAGCTTATCCCAAAAAAGGACTAAGGACTTTTCAGCTATAAATCACACAGCTACCGCAAAAATGGAGTTCAGCCTTTCTTTTTGAACAAATACGGAATCTCTGAGCGAATCAAGATTTTCATCCGGATAGGGTACTTTGCCGGCTATCTCGAGACAAACTTCCATTCCCTTCAGAAGATTCTTTCTCATTTTTTCAATTTTCTTCATGCCGGGATCATCCGGATCAGTTTGTTCAATCAATTCTTCAATGTAATCGACATACATTTCCAATTCCTTTGCAAACATGTGGGGCCGGGTATCTGATACAAGTGAATCGGTTCGCCCATAGATATGATTCACCATTTCATCCAGCGAATAGGATCTGTTAAACCAGGCGATATTGGGCCCCGGACAAATTGCCTGTCGGCCATAAGATGGTTTCATAATTCCCAGCCGGATCAGAGACCCTGTTCCAAGATTTGTACAGAGACATGTTTTTTCCATCACCTTTTTCTTTTCAATCTCTTTCTTTTTCTCACTCATATCACTTTCTGCAATATGGCTGATTTTCAGGATCTGGTACTGGGCTGAAGCTGTACAGATCGGATTTTCTGTAAACTCCGTATTGGAAACGAGATATCCTTTCGGGCATTTTGAACCGGGTTTGCCCTGGTCAACCAATGCTTTTGTATGAATTTCCGATCCGGACCCGCGAATATTATTAAAGGGTACACCCAGGGGTGATACATTGCTAAGATAGAGATCTTCAATTCCGGAATCTGCAAGCAGGGAGGATGTATTTTCATCCACACAGGTAGCTTCGGGAACAAGCAGAAATGGGCTTCCCCAGCCTGTTCCATCCATTTGATAATCTCTGGTCAGGCGCTGCATTTCACCACTTGTACCGATACCTCCCTGTACAGTAATTTTTGGAGCAGTTTCCGATTCAGATAATTCCGGATATTCCCATCCCTGTGATTCATAAAACTGTTTCACCATCGGCTGAAACGTTTCGGCAAGCATATCGCGCTTCTCCCGAAACTCATTCAATAAGACCGGAAGCAAATATCCATCAGAGGCAAAAGCATGTCCTCCGCAGTTTAATCCCGATTCAATCCGGAATTCTGCTACTTCAAGCCCCTTTTTGGCCAGGAACTTACCCTGAATCAGTGCGGACCTGAAATCACTGACTTTCAGTATGATTGATTTTTTGATTTTACCAGTTTGATCCCGGTAGAAATCTTTGAACTCAGACAGATAACTGTAGAGCCTCGGGTTAAATCCGGCTGATAATACCAGTGATGAAGAGATATTACTGTTCGCAAAACCTCGTAAAGCAGAACTTGCATCACTGAATTCAGAACTCATTGGCTGGTCATCGCTATCCAGCTTCAGGGCATCAACTTTGGCCATAATATTCACGTCGATTGACCCCGGTGTCATTTTCCGGGTCAACTCCTCCAAATAAAAATCCCGGGTTTTTTTAAAATCCAGTGTGGAGATAAAATCATAACTTTTCTTTAATGGATTCTGATCGGGAAGTAATTTGAAATATCGGTCTTTTTCTGACCCTTCAAAGAGCGGTAACTGTTTCAGTTCTTCAAATTTTTTTGAAACGATTTCTCCGGCGGTATTCAAATAAGCAGTAATTCGTTCTGCCCGCCCATCGATGGCTGATCGTGGTATGTTCTTATATGGAAGCCCGAACTCGTTGCAATAGTGTTTCCTGATTTTTTCACATAGAAGATCATCCACAACGGAAATTACGGAATTAATACCGAGGTGTGCTACGCGAATAGGGCTGTCTATAGAGTGACCGGTTCCCATTACCGGAATATGGAAGAGGTGCTGATTCTGATACATATCTAAAATATTTAAAAAGGTCTATTGGTTTCGAATACACAAAATATGAAATTATTTTTAGATAAAATAGTCTAATGTCTTTTATTAATATTTAGCTTTGATACGCCTGGAAATGAAATCAGGTATCGTGATCAAAATCGCCGGAGATCAGTCAAGAATTTCAGTCAATCGGTTCAAGCCTGGCGGAAAAGTGTCGTAAAATGTTTGGTGCAGATAAAATACGGTATCCATGTAATTTTTCTCTCTGTTCATAAGCAGCGATGATCACTTCAGCAAGGTAATCGACGTGGCTCTGTGTATACACCCTCCTTGGAAATGCAAGCCTGACAAGTTCCATGGCTGCCGGCTTTTCTGTGCCATCTGGTTGTAAACCGAACATAACTGATCCAATTTCTACTCCGCGGATACCGCCAAGCAGATATAAGGCATTTGCAAGGCTCCAGGCGGGATACTGAAGTGATGGTATATGCGGCAGCATCTCTTTGGCATCGATATAAACGGCATGCCCACCTGCAGGCTGGACGATAGATATACCAGCATCCGTGAGCTTTTCACCCAGGTAGGCGGTAGAGCGAATACGATATCGGAGGTACCCTTCATCGAGAGCTTCAAAGAGCCCTATGGCAACAGCTTCCATATCATACCCGGCCATTCCGCCATAGGTAGGAAAACCCTCGGTCAGAATGACAAGACTGCGGCATTCCCGGGCGAGTTTATCGTCATTGAGTGCAAGAAAACCGCCTATATTTGCCATGCCATCTTTTTTGGCACTCATCGTACAGCCATCAGCATAACTGAAGATCTCCCGTGCGATTTCAAGAGGAGATTTATCCTGATAACCTGATTCACGGGTTTTAATGAACCAGGCATTTTCAGCAAACCGGCAGGCATCAATAAAAAATGGGATGCCGTGTTGTCGGGCAATTTCTGATACCTGTCTGATATTTTCCATACTGACAGGCTGGCCGCCACCTGAATTATTGGTAATTGTGAGCATAATTACAGGAATTCGATCTCTGCCCGCAGTCGAAACTGTATCTATCAATGCCCCGATATCCATATTGCCTTTAAAGGGATGAATCAATCTTGGTTTACGACCTTCGGGAATAACGAGGTCGCGTGCTTCTGCACCGTTGTGCTCCACATGTGCCCTTGTGGTGTCAAAATGTGTGTT
>SLKH01000047.1 GCA_007134665.1 Balneolaceae bacterium | reverse complement strand
GAGGAATATCAACAGGCAATTGACTTATTGAATCTTGCATACCTGAGAATTCCCGACTCATCAGGAGTGAATTATGCAATGGCTGATGCATACCTTGAGCTCCGCGACTATGTTAATGCCGAGTATTATGCAAAGGTTGCTGTGGAGATTGAGCCGGACAATAAATGGTACCATTTAAAACTTGCTGAAATTTACAGCAGAAGTGGCCAACCATACGAATCTGTACAGGCATTGGAAAATTCCCGGGAGTATCTTCCCGATGAGCGAATGATTTTAATTCAGCTTGCAGCACTGTATACCGAGCTAAGAGAGTTTGAGGAATCAAACAGGATTTATGACGAGATTCTTTCTGCAAGGGGCCCGGATATACAAATCCACCGCCGGAAATATCAAAATTATATACAGATGGAAAACCAACAGGCTGCTCTTGAGGAACTTCAGCGTATGAGAGGCCTTGAACCTGACAACCTCAACACACTGCATACCATCAGCAGGCTTTTCACAGAAATGGAAGACTTCGAATCGGCTGTCGAAATCCTGACTGAAGCAAAACTGCGTAATCCACGTAATCCGGAAACTCTTATTCTGTTAGCTGATATATATGTTAATAGGGGTGAATGGGAAAGTCTGGGAGATACGTTTATATCAATGATCGAGGATCCGTTATTAACAGCGGGACAAAAAATGGAACTTGCCAGATTTCTATACCTGCAACATCAATCGGCTCAAAACCAACCAGTACTAACCCGGGAAACACAGCGTGTACTCGAAAGCTTCAGCAATAATGAGCCAGAATTTGGGGAAGCTCATCTGCTTGCTGCTGAATTTTATCTCAACCAGGGTAACCAGGATGAAGCTATAGAAAAACTGGAACTGGCCAACCAGGTTCAGCCGGAAGACAGTGAAGCCTGGCGGCAGAGAATTCAACTCATTTTTTCTGCCGGCGATTATGAACAGGTAATTGAAGCTGGTATCCGGGCAACAGAATTTATCGATGATGATGCATTTATAAATTTCTTTGTCGGAGCTTCATACATGCTTACAGATCAGAATATCAAGGCTGCCGAGTGGCTTGAGAGCGCCACAATGTTGCCCTCCCGAAGAGATTTCAGGTCCATTGTGCATGGAACTTTGGGTGATGTGTATGCGGACCTTGACCGATGGGATGATGCTGTTGAGACCTATGAAGCTGCACTTCAGCTTGACAGTTCCAACCATAACGCAATGAACAATTACGCCTATTTTATGTCAATCAGGGAAGAACGGCTTGATTATGCAGAAGAACTCGCACTTCGTGCCATCAGGTACGAGCCTGAAAATGCTGCATACCTGGATACTGTGGGGTGGATTTATTTCAAGAAAGGTGAGTATGAGAAGGCCAGGGAATATATTCAATCTTCCATCGATACCGGCGATGCCAGTGCTGAAGTATACGAACATATGGGAGATGTATATGAGAAACTCGGACAATCGGATGATGCAATAAATTGGTGGCAGAAAGCATTTGAAGCTGACCCTGACAGAACCTATTTACAAGAAAGACTGGAAGCCCCGTGAGACATTTATCTCCGTTTACTGTTTTGATATTTACAATTCTGATCTTTGCCGGTTGCCGGCCGACCCATGAATTAATTGAAACCGGCGAGCTTGAGCATGCAGACATTGGAATTGAGGAACTCTCAGAAATGGTTCCCGACTATCTTGAGTCCCTGTACACTTTGTCAGGAAGCGGACGGGCACTGATCAGCCAGCCCGGAAACAGTGACCGTTTAACCCTCGATTTCCACTCCGATCGGGAAACCAGCCTGTTAACTTTTCGAAACCGACTTGGTATTGAAGGAGGGCAGCTGCTCGTACAAAATGATTCGGTACTGGTTTACAATCGAATTGATAAAGTTGCTGAAAAAATTTCCCTGAAGGATGCTAACCTGACCGATGTTGGCACACTGGCAACTATTAATCTGATTGAACTATTTCATTTTCCATTTCATGAGCACAACATCACCGATCTTTTTCAGGATAATCAGTTTTATGTAGCAATAACCGGTGATGATACAAGGATCACCATTGACAGAGATAATGGCCTTATTTTAGACCTCCAAACTCATCCGGATGCCGGATATCCATATAGCAGAATTCATTATGAAGCATACGGCAGCTATGGGGACTTTACCCTGCCCGGAAAAATTACCATATTTAGTTCAGACGGTGAAATCAGAGTAACTTTTTTAGTTCGCCAACTGCAGACCAACAGTGAACTTCCTGATATGGAAATACCAATTCCTGAAGAGGTACCTATTATTGTGCTATGACTTTACGATTTGCTTGTATTCTAACTCTATTAATATTATTCACGCTGGATTTTGCTCTCGGCCAGTCATCGTATGAGCAGAGGCGTGCTGAAATACGAGAGCAACAACAAAACACCCGTTCAGAAATTGAATCACTTGAGGAACAGATTGAGACGTACCGTAATCGTTTACAGCTTGCTACTGAAAGGTATGATGGGATGCACAGTCAATACCAGGAACTTACCCGCCTGATTGCTGTCCAGGATGAGCAGCTTCGCCGGATGCAACAGGAACAAAGGCAGATAGTTGAAGAATTAAATTTGATCGAATCAAATATCAATGATCTTGAAGTGCAGCTCAATCAACTTATTGATCAATATCAGCAGACTCTCTCTTACTTATACAAACACGGACGCACAACTGAGATTGCATTGTTGTTAACTTCAACATCAATCAACCAATTACTTGTCCGGTCTCATTATCTCGCCAAATTTGATGAATATCGCAGTGAACAGGAACGGGAGATCAGAGAAAAACAAAATGAGTTTGAAATTGCAAGGTCTGATCTCGACAGTACACGAAGCCGAAACCGCCGGTCTTTGGAGGAGATCGAAAAACAAAAGCATGAACTTGCTGAACGGGAACAGCAGCAGAGGAGAAATGTTGAACTGTTACAAAACGATATAGACAACTGGGAATCCCAGCTTACACAAAAGGAAGAGGAGCGGAGACAACTGGATCAGATCCTTAGTGAACTGATTCAGGAAGAAGAGGCACTGGCTGGCGGTGGGCTATCTGCAGCAAGAGTTGCCGATATCAGTGATGAGGAGTTACTGGCATTTGAATCATCATTCTCCGATTCCAGAGGTCAGCTCCCCTGGCCGGTAGAAAATGGTACGATCGTCGAAAGATTTGGAAACAGGGTACACCCTGTTCTCAGAACCACCACACAAAATCTTGGAGTAGATATTGCAGCTCCCTCACGCTCGCAGGTTCAGGTTGTCAACGATGGTTACGTACTAAGGGTTCAGCCGGTCACCGGCTACGGTGATATGGTGATGGTCAGACACGGCCGATATATCACGGCCTATGGAAATTTGAGTGAATATTTTGTTGCCAGAGGGGATGTCTTGCGAAAAGGAGACGTAATCGGGCTTTCGGGTGATGAGAATTCTATTCGGGGTGAAGTCCTGTTTTTTGTTATTCGTGACGGCAGCAGTAATGTCAATCCGGAATCCTGGATTCAGAGAACCACTCCTTAGAGTGTATTCAGTGTTCAGTTTTTTCGGATCAATTCTATATCTTTGCACTTCTGACAAACCAAAACTGATCTGATGAACAACGGTGCACGATTATTTGCATACACGACATGGGTATTAATGATTTCTCTGGCAATTATCGTTTTTACAGATACATTCCTGGTATATGCAAATGATGAAGGATGGATTGGGCTGGTAACCATTCTGGCATACGGTTTTATATACCTGAATTTTAGTTATCTGTCGGTTAAAAGATTCATCCGCAAAGTATTTAATGAGTCAATCCTCCATTACATCCTTGCATTCCTGATTCTCCTGCCACCAGCTGTCTGGATTGCACTCTTCAGCGAAACCATTGAAGACGCCCGTTTTATCATGATCATCGTAATTGCATTTTCCTGTGGATTGGGTGCATATTACGGACATCGGGCAGGTAAAAGTGAACAGATTGAATATCTTGATCACCTGAATCAACAAGGGAATTAAACAAAAAAATCGTTAGACTTTTTGGGTTAAATCAGCTCAATACGGATCGTAAAACTTCAATTGATTTAATATCAAGTTTTTTACCAGTCACTTCTTCAAACAACTCTGATTTACGTTTAGCCCCCCAAATCTCCAGCTGTGGATCTTCTTGTGAAGTTAACCTTAACGTGATCGTATTTCCTGTTTCCTCAATATCAACTTTGAGAACATTCTGATAATGGCTTCTGTCAAGGCCATCGGCAACCCGGAGAATACCGCTTAGTTTACTGACTCTGTCTTTTACATCATCCGGCAATTGGTGATAATAAATATGCCTCGATTTCGGAGTCGAACGCCGGTGGTACCTTGCCACATTCGCCATGATTTCAACTTCAATTTCTTTAAATCCTCTAAGGTCAGCATTACGAATCAGGTATTGTGCATGTTTGTGATGTTTTCGATGAGATATATAATAACCGATATCATGCAGATAAGCTGCATATTCGAGCAGTTCACGATCACTGTCAGGCAGATTCAACCGTTCCTGAAAATGATCAAAAAGCTTAATGGATATCTCTGCCACATGTCGTGAGTGCTCTTCATGCCAATCAGTTTTACGTAGCAGTTCGAATATACTCTTCCGCCTCGGTTCCACATTATTCATCATCTGCTTCAGTTCCGGCAGTTCATTTTTGATATACCGGAGTACGATCCCTTCTCTGAGGGCCTGTTCAGAAATTTTCACTTTTCGGATTCCGAACCTCTTCAGCAGATAATCAACCAAAACCAGTCCCGGAGTGATAATATCAACCCTTTTTTCATCCAGCCCTTTAAGTCCGAGCCGCTCCTGACGGTTCATAGGTATCACTTTCTGGTATAAGCTGTAGAAATCCTTGTTAGTAAAAGTGACCTCATTGATATTCAGGCTCGGGCTTTCATTCTTCATGTGAGATATCATCAGTGCAATATTCTGCATGGTTCCAGAACTGCCAATCATAAGGTTTGCCCTGTGCTGGGCAAATGCCTGCGCTACACTTGTCAACTGCTTTTCATAATGCTGATGAAGCGTTTTAATTTCATCATGTGTAATCGGGTCCCGGTTAACAAACTCTGCAGTCATCCTGGCTACTCCAAGTTTGAGGCTGGTCAGAAAATAAGTTTTCTTCCGGTTACCAAGAATAAACTCAACACTTCCGCCTCCGATATCCATCATCATAACAGGTTTGTTATCCATACTAACACCATGCCGTACTGCATAACTGATCAGTTCCGCTTCCAGTTTTCCGGATATGGCATTGATTTTTATACCTAATTCGTCAATGGCTGTCTGGATAAATTCACCTCCATTTTCCGCTTCCCGGATTGCACTTGTAGCAAAAGCAAGAATCTCTTCAACATTTTGATGTTCACAGAGCATCTGTATTCGTTTCAGTGCCTCAATCCCGCGATCCATTGCCTGGGGTGTCAGGTTATCCCCGATCCCTTTTTCAGCAAGCAGGACCATTTCCTTCAGCCGGTCGATTGTATAAAAACTGCCGTCTGAAAAAATATCCACGATTACTGCATGAAATGAATTTGTTCCCAGGTCAATAGCCGCAATTCGGCGCAGAATCCTTTTTTCTTTACTGGATACCATCTGTAATCAATCGTGTTAGTACGAATCAGTAATGTACATATATAAAATTACAATGGAAGCTGTCCTTTTAATTAGCGATGCAGAGTTAGAGTTTATCAGTATATTTAGCCCTGTTGCATCTTTTTAGCAATTGAACCTGAAAAATGAATCAAAGCGTGTACCTATGGTTACGATAATTGGTGCCGGACCGATCGGGCTGGCTACCGGAATTGCATTAAAACAACGAAATATCCCATTTCAAATTATTGAGCGCGGATGCCTGGTAAATTCCATTTTCCATTACCCTGTAAATATGACTTTTTTCTCTACATCTGACCGGCTGGAAATTGGTAATATTCCATTTATATCACACGGAAATAAACCAACCCGGAATGAAGCTCTTGAATATTACCGGCGTGCTGCCGAGCATTATGAACTGCCTGTAAAACTTTATGAGGAAGTAAGAAACATCGAGGGAGAAAATGAAAACTTCACGATTACAACATCCAAAGGGATCTATAATAGCTCAAAAATTGTCATCGCAACTGGTTTTTACGGCAGAGCCAACATGATGAAAATTCCTGGTGAAGAGCTGCCAAAAGTGAAACATTATTATGATGAACCTCATCCTTATGCCTGGCAAAAAGTGCTTGTTGTCGGTGCCGGTAATTCCGCAGTTGATGTTGCCCTGGAGACCTACCGCTGTAATGCTGAGGTGACCATTGCTGTACGAGAAGCCAAATTGAAGGAATCAGTAAAATATTGGGTTAAACCGGATATTGAAAACAGAATCAAAGAAGGTTCTATTAAGGGGTATTTTAATACAGAAGTATTGGAAATACGTGAAAGAGATGTCGTGTTGAAAACACCGGATGGTGAAAAAGTGATTGAAAATGATTTTGTACTTGCCATGACCGGATATCACCCTCAGTATGAATTGATGAATCTCGCAGGTATTGAATTAACCAAAGACAAAGTGATGATGCCGGTCTATAATGAAAAAACCCTTGAGACGAACCGGAAAGGTGTTTATGTAGCAGGTGTCGTTTGCGGGGGAATGGATACCAGCCGTTTATTCATTGAAAATACACGAGTACATGCCGGACAGATTGCAGAGGCGATTAAACAAGATCTCTGAGAACAGAGCAGGAAGGGAAAATCCAAAAAAAAATAGGGCAAGCTACCCATATCACGCCGCTACGACCTACTACCGCTGCTGCCTTCCGGCCCTGACGGAGTTCATAGGGAGCTGGCTGTATAGGACTTGCCCCGAACAAATAAGATAAGGGTTCTGAGACTTTATATAAAGCTATATTTCTGTATTTAACCCGGGCTGAAGACCAGTCGATCAAAACTCAGGTTGATGATTACCCGATTTCAGATTTATACTTCCAGATCAAAGATCTGCAATCGGGTAATCAGAGGTCAGGGATCAAGATAGAATCGGTTCTAATATTCTGCAGTTTGTTCAAACACACCGTCCCAATTTTCACCCGGCGGTTGCTGAATCAATTG
>SLKH01000060.1 GCA_007134665.1 Balneolaceae bacterium | reverse complement strand
TCTCGGTAATTTTAGCCAAATCCAGCGATTGAATTGCACTGATTGCCGCCTCTATTGCACCATCGATGCAAAGGCCGCTGATAGAAGCATCCCTGAATCCCTCTCTTGCTGCTTCAATACATTTGGATCTGACTATTTCTGCAATTTCTATTTTCTCGTCATCCATAAATTATGATTTGGTTTAGATACGCTCTGATTCTGAATAAAATCAATCACTCATTACATCTGCAAGCAGTTCGTAAGAATTAATTCTCTTCTCGTAATCATAAATATAAGTAGAAACCATCAGCTCGTCCGCACCGATTTAATTGACGAACAGTTTGATCTTTTTTTTGTGGCTATTCTACTAATTGGAGCAACCCCGTCAAAGGGTTTTAAGCCTTGGAAGGTTGCAGGATATGACGAATCTTCTTCAGCACCTCACGTAGATTTTGAATGTACCATCGCACCGGGCAAAAATGGCCCGGATCCCCACATCCATCCGCTGCAAACAGAGACCTTTCACGTGACCGGCGGACAGATGAAGGCAGTTGTAAACGGTGAAGAGAAGGAGCTTCAGACCGGTGAAACCATAGTAATTGAACCGGGCCAAGTCCATTCATTTTCGAATGCCAGCTTGGATGAGCCGCTCAATCTGAAAATCAGAATAGAGCCGGCGCTGAACTTCCAGTGGTACATGATGGAAGCGGCTACCTCTGCAATTCGTAACGGCAGTCGCTGGAAAGATGCACCGCTGCTGGAGATTTGCTATATCCTGAACCAGGTTGTGGATGAGCATGATTTCCCCAGGCTTCCAGCCCCTGTGAAACGGGTAATTGTGGGGGTGATGGCAAGGCTGGCGGTACTTTTAAAGAAAACGAGTAACATCACTTCGTTGCATATTGAGAAGTAAAATTATACGTGATAATTACCACTCATTGAGAGCTCATTGATATGCATCAAGAAATTTTATTGACTATAACAAGGTTTGCCATAATTTAGCGTAAAAAGTTAAATGTTTTCCGGGTGTTTACACTCTTTACAGTTGAGCTTCATACCCAGTTTTGACTTACGTCCTTTTTCCGTAACTACCCAAGGACGCAGCTGCCAGGGCGGGTCATGACGCACATGCTGTGTGTGGCCGCATTTAAGGTCGGCTACCCAGTCACCGTGCTCATCTTTATGAAAGCCGGTTATGGGTTGTTTCATTCAGAAGTCCCCTCCATTCCAGCTTATGGTCAAGTGTTTCCGCTTATGTTCAAAATCATTCTTATTTTGCACTCTAAAGGTAAGGAGTGCTAAATAGGTAAACAACATTATAATCGGTTTATACCGTTTTTATAGTATATTTCTTTTATTTTGAGTCAATAAATAAAATTGATACGAAAACCCGGAAGAGTTGGCGTGAGATGAACAGCTTATTACCATTGAAAAAAAAACGTCTGTTTCCTGAACTGAAAAAGAAACAGGCCGATTAAAATCCATGAATTACTCCATCGGTTATTATGATTACCGGATCAAAACGACAAAAACTTGACTTGCTGACGGGGATTATTCATGTAGCTATTTGATTCAGGTAAATTTATGACTTCAGCCCAAAATCAACATATCGTAATTGTAGGAGGCGGATTTGGTGGTATTTCAGCAGCAAAAGAACTGAAAAAAAGCGGATCCGGTATAACGCTGATTGACCGTACCAATCACCACCTGTTTCAGCCTCTTCTTTACCAGGTTGCCACGGCGGCTCTTTCTCCAGGCGACATCGCGGCTCCGATACGTGAAATTGTAGGAAAACAGTCGGGGGTCAGGGTGATGCTGGGGGAGGTTACAGGGATAAATCCGATTCAACAAGAGCTGATTTTGAAGGATGAACGGATGATTAAGTTCGACAAACTGGTCCTCGCTCCCGGTGCCCGGTATAACTACTTCGGAAATGATGAATGGGAAAAACATGCGCCAAGCCTGAAAACCATATCAGATGCCTTGGATATAAGGGAGCGGATATTGATGTCGCTTGAAGAAGCCGAACAGCTTGATGATCCTAAATTGCGTGAACCATACCTGACTTATGTCGTTGTAGGCGGCGGCCCTACCGGAGTAGAGATGGCCGGTGCTATTGCCGAGATCGCCAAACGAAATATGATGCGTGACTATCAAAACATCTCGAAAAATGAAACCCGTGTATTCCTTGTAGAAGCGGCGCCTCGAATATTGAACGGATACCCGCCTTCACTGGCGGAGAAAGCACGGGAAATGCTCGAGGATATGGGTGTGCGGATTCTGCTGAACACACCGGTATCGAATATCGCTGAAAACCGTGTCCGCTTTAAAGAAGGTTCCATCGAGACACCCAATATTATATGGGCTGCAGGTGTGGCAGCCTCCCCCATGCTGGCTACACTCGGTGCAGAGCAGGATAAGTCCGGCCGTGTAAAGGTAAATCCCGATCTTTCTGTTCCGGGATACCCGAATATTTTTGTGATTGGCGATGCAGCACACCTGGAAGATGCACAAGGTGAGCCATTACCGGCGCTCGCACCGGTTGCGATGCAACAGGGGCGTTTTTTGGGCAGGTTGCTGGCAAAAGGGGATGGCAAACCCGGTGAACGACCTTCCTTCAGATATATTGATAAAGGAGCGATGGCTACAATCGGAAGGGCCAAAGCTGTAGCGGACATACGCGGCCTTAAGTTTTCCGGATTTTTTGCATGGCTACTCTGGTCGTTCGTACACATTCTCTTTTTGATCGGTTTCCGTAACCGGTTCCGTGTATTTATAGAGTGGACCTGGTTCTATTTTACATTCAAGCGAGGCGTTCGCCTGATTACGGACCGATTGAATTTTGAACACTTTGGTATGAAAAATAGAGTGCAGTGAAAAGCTTCGTAGTGAATTGATATAAAATTATTTTTGACTGAATTAATCCCAATAACAGAAAACCAAAACGACACATAATGAAACAGTTAATGATTCTTTCTTTATTCCTCACTGCATCTCTTACCGTTGATCTTGCTATGGCTCAATCTGAAGAGAAGGAAGAGCGGAATGATGAAGAACTCAGCCTTATAACCGACACACCCGAGGAGGGATTCCAGGTGGCGATAGCTTTGGCCCGGAAAGGGGTAACAGAAACACAAACTGACAGGGAGATCCTCTTTACTCTGCGGGAAGTCTATGCAAACGACCCGGACGCGCTGATAGCCAGTTCCCAGGTGATTGCCATTCATTTTCAAACCGTCGCAGCTGCAAACAACTACTGGCGGAAACCGAAATAAACTTTACTGGGTTTAATCAAATTTACCATCCATTTCCATTCTCAATGAAAAGGAAGCGGCAATTCGTCCGGCCATTTCTTTGGCGTGGTCAGCGCGTTCACCTTCAAACAACTGATCAACCGTATCTTCGAACAGGTTAAACCATAAGAAAAAGTCCTGTTTCTCAATAGGGAGAGGGACGTGTTTGCGAAATGGTTTTCCGTCATATCGATTTGTCTGAAAGAGCAGGTTCGACCAAAAGTCGACCATACGGGGGAGGTGATGATCCCAGTCAACGTTCGCATAATCGTTGAAAATATAACCCAGGCGTTTGTCAACTCTGACCTTGTCGTAGAAGGTATTCACGAGTTTTTGTACGTCATCGTCGTTCCTGATATCATACTTTTTCGTCATTTGGATCATATATAAAAAGACAATCCGAAATGATAAAGGTATCTCCACAACCATTAATGATTCCCGGTAATAAGTATTACAGGCAGATGCCAGAGTTGCTCTGTACACAATCAAACGAGAATAATTGATACCTTAAATGCTTCCGGATTGTCTATAAATCAAAAATTAATGCATATGCGGGATGAATGCCTGCCCGGAAAAAGGCAGTTGCAATTTACAAGCAATGGAGATGATTATCAACTATAAAAACGGTATTTACCGATTATATTGAATTCTGAGTCAAATTCCTTATATTCAGGCATTAGAATACAGATAGCAATCAAAAGAATATTATCATGGAAACCACTCAAAAGAGTACTATTCTGAATCCGGACACTACTCTTGAACACCTGATCACCGTTGATGAAAACATTGCTGAGTTATTGGCATCAATAGGATTGAATGCATCTCAGCATCAGGATAAAACTCTTAGGCAAATTTGTTCTGAGAAACAATGGAATGAAGATGAAGTTGTTTCATGGATCAGGAAAAATCAGTATCTGGAACGTGTTCAGTCTGAAAATCGCAGGGATGCTGATGAAGAGTTATTAAAGAATAAAAATCTGGCAGAACTAAGTGATTTTTTAGAAGATGAATATCATGTAATCATAAAAGAATTACTTAGTGATATTGATCGTGATTTTCCAAGAGTTAGTAAAGTTCACGGACATCAGTATCCATGGCTGAAGCAGGTACACTGGCAAATTAATTCTTTTTTTGACGATGTGATGTTATATCTGCAATATGAGCGAGAGAAACTGTTTAGTTATGTCAGGCAACTGCATCAAAAAGAAAGCCAGGTAATGGATGGTTTAGCACAGGGGTTAAAGCATTCACTTGATGTTCTGTCTCATGATCATAAAAGATTGAGTAATTCGATGAGATCCGTTGAAAAAGCCAGCAGACATTTTTATGTGCCTGAAGGAAGTTGTGCTACACTGAGAATTGTATTTCAAAACATCAAAGAGCTCTTTGATGTACTTCAAAAACATTTCGATACTGAAAAAAAGTATTTAATCCCATCACTGAAACAGAAACTGGATTCTGTTTGATCAGTTCAATTGTCATACCATGATAATTTCTCATATAACATGATCACAGGTTCAAAAAAAGAACTTCTTAACCTCATTAAAAAAATGGGGGTTGTTTCTATAGATGATTGTTCTGAAAAAACTAATCTTGCCAAAACAACTTTGCGGGAACATTTTCTGCAATTGGAAAGAGATGGTTATATTAAGAGGGAATATTTAAGATCCGGGCCGGGCAGGCCATTACTGCGATTTAAGCTGACAAGGAAAGGCCATAAACTGTTTCCGGCCTATGAATCGGATCTGATGAAGAATCTGTTGCAATTTTTAAAGCAGCGGGGAAACGAAGATCTCATAGAAGAATTCTTCAGGTCGTACTGGAACAAACGCTATGAAAAAGCAACATTACTGATCGATGATATCCCGGACGATCAGATAGAAGAAAGATTAAACCTACTAACTGATTTGCTTGAAGATGATGGGTTTATGCCTGATGTAAAATATGATGATCAAACGGGAAATTATACAATTCGGGAGTGTAATTGTCCGTTTTACGATATTATCGATGAGACTCGTTTACCTTGTAAACTTGAAGAAGAATTCTTTAAAAAATTATTTCAAACTAAAATTAAACGTACAACTTTTATCGCAGAAGGGGATTTTTCATGTACATATTGTCACGATGAAGACTCACAGGAGTGAATTATAGCTAATTGGCTGGTTCGGCAATCTGACTAAGCGCATACATACCTCACTTTCTCCGGATGTAACAGATACTTTTCAAGTCCAAAAATCGCATTGGTTTAATCATGTAAATACGCAGATAAATCGGACTTGACCGTGATGAAGCCTTCAAAGCTTTTAACTCTTTTATTAACACGACCACACTATAAATGAGCAATCAAATTCATATTCAAAACCAAGAAGTTGAGGACAATATCATATCGTCTTCTGAAATACGGGAAAATAAAAATGGTGATACAGATACCAATTCACTTGATTGTTTTCTTAAATCTATTAGAAAGCTGAACCCGGGTGAGGAGGAGTTTTATGAAGCTGTAAAGGAGGTTGCCGAATCAATTTGGGATTATTTGGATGATCACCCTGAATATCAGAAATCGAGTATTTTAAGAAGAATTACAGAGCCAGAACGTATCATTATGTTTCGGGTACCCTGGACAGATGATAATGGGGAAGTTCAGGTGAACAGAGGGTATCGTGTTGAGTTTAATTCGGCAATAGGGCCATACAAGGGTGGTTTAAGGTTTCATCCGTCTGTAAATCTTGACATTTTTAAATTTCTCGCTTTTGAACAGACGTTTAAAAACAGCCTGACAACTCATCCGATGGGTGGTGCCAAAGGTGGATCCAATTTTGATGTCAAAGGAAAATCGGATATGGAAATCATGCGCTTTTGCCAGTCCTTTATGACGGAATTATACCGGCATATCGGGGAGAATACTGATATTCCTGCGGGTGATATTGGTGTAGGTGAACGAGAGATTGGTTATATGTTCGGCCAGTATAAAAGGCTGACGAATGAATTCAGCGGTTCCATCACTGGTAAAGGATTATTATGGGGTGGAAGTAAGCTAAGAGCTGAAGCTACCGGTTTTGGACTGATCTATTTTGTATATGAGATGCTGAAAACCAAACAAACAGATTTAAAAGGTAAGCGTGTGGCGATTTCCGGTTCAGGAAATGTGGCACAGTTTGCCGCACAGAAAGCGATTGAATTGGGTGCAAAGGTGATTACATTATCCGATTCTGCAGGTGCTATTTATGACAAAGACGGTATTAATTATGAAAAACTGGAATACGTGAAGTATCTTAAGAATGAAGAGAGAGGCCGAATAAGAGAGTATGCCGAAAAGTATGACGTTGAATATCTGGAAGGTGAAAAACCGTGGAATATTGAATGTGATATTGCGTTGCCGTGTGCTACTCAAAATGAAATCAATGGTGACGATGCACAATCACTTATTGATAATGGGTGTATATGTGTTGCTGAAGGAGCAAATAAACCATCTGTCTCAGATGCTGTTCAGAAATTTCAGGAAAATGGAATACTATTTGGGCCTGGTAAAGCAGCAAATGCTGGTGGAGTTGCCGTATCCGGATTTGAAATGTGCCAGAATGGAATGCGAATTCAATGGCCCATCGAAAAAGTCGATTTCATGCTTCAGCAGGTCATGGAAGAGATACATGAAAAGTGCGTTGAATGGGGTACGGTCAATGGAAGTGTCAATTATGTTCGCGGTGCCAATATTGCCGGCTTTCAAAAAGTAGCAGATGCAATGTTGCAGCAAGGTGTCGTTTAAACGGAGAGCGGGAGAATATGATGAGGGGGGCGAATGGGGGAAATGGCGGGTATAAAAAAGTGCAACCCATAAATGAATATTACAGATTGCACTTCAGTATAGGAATATCTGATCCGGAAATCAGATGTGATATCTCAAGAATTATTCACC
>SLKH01000272.1 GCA_007134665.1 Balneolaceae bacterium | reverse complement strand
CCGATTAACCCAAAATTGTCATTGGGACAATGACGATTTTGCCAGTTGGGCTAAAAAGATCAAACGATTTTTTTAGGTTAAAATGATTGAAAACAAGATCTGTCGCCTGCGTTTGGCCAATTTGATCACTAAATGTGACTAACTCCTCATCACCTTCTGAATATCAGCAAGAACACCAGCTGCAGTTACTTCTTTTCCCGCACCAGGGCCCTGGATTACCAGGGGTTGGTCAAAATAACGTTCGGTTTTAATCTGGATCAGATTATTGGTTCCGAAAAGTCGCCCGAGATTGGATTCTTTCTGAACCGATTCAATACCAATAACGATTTTGTTGTCTTTAAAAGTACCCGTATATCGCAATGTCCTGCCAGACTTGAGTTCTGAGTTTATACGATCCTGCCATTCCTGATCGTAATCGGCAAAGTGAGACAAAAATGAATTCGGGTCAACATTCTTCAACTGGTCTGGAATCAGAGTTTCTACCTCAATATCCTGACGTTCAATTTCAAGGCCGCAGGTTCTGGCAATGATCAAAAATTTGCGTGCTACATCTTCTCCGGACAGGTCATCCCTCGGATCCGGTTCTGCATAACCAAGTGATCGCGCTTTTACAACAGCCTTGCTGAATTTCACACCTTTTTCCAGCTCCTGAAAGAGATAAGTCATGGTACCTGACAAGACACCACTCACTTCAATAACTCGATCACCTGATTCAATTAGATTTCTTAAAGTCTGGATTACAGGCAAGCCCGCACCAACTGTAGTCTCGTAATAGTATCGAACATTGTTAATGTCTGAAGCCCGTTTCAGGGAGTTGTAGTAGGACTGATCTGTCGTATTTGCGAGTTTACTTGGTGTCACAACATGAATTCCGTTCTCAAGTAATTCAAGATAGAGATTGGCGACTTCCGGACTGCCGGTTGCATCAACAAAAATGACAGGAGTACTTTCACCCTGGAAACTTTGGAGCTTCGCGATGATATCGTCCCATTGTTTAGGTTTTCCGCCATAAAGTTCGTCTGCAGAAATTTTACCATCACGCCATTTAACCTTGGTGCTATTGCAGAAGCCGATTACTTTCAGATCGTATTTGAGATGGTCCAGCTTGTTAAACTGTTTAATTAATGTTCCACCGACAGCACCTACACCTGCGATAAAGATGTTTGCAGTGGCCGGTTTTATGTAATTTTTTCCACCGGGAATTCTTTTCAATTTTAGTGCCCTTGAAGATGACATTATTTAAATAGCCTCAGCTCGTTGTTTTGCTAAAAATTTTTTTATGATAATGTTGAGTTGTTCAAATTCAATCAAAAAAGCATCGTGACCATGTGGAGATTGAATCTCTTCATAAATACTACCGGGTATTAGTTTACTTAATTCTTTCTGTTCTTCAACCGGATATAACAGGTCACTGTTAATGCCAATAATCAGGACCGGAATTTTAATCTTGCTGAGCACTTCTTCTGCTGATGCTCGTTCCCGGGCAATATCGTGACTATCCATTGCTCTCGTCAGCGTCATGTAGCTGTTGGCATCAAACCGTTTCGTGAGCTTTTTTCCCTGGTAATTCAGGTATGATTCGACCTGGTAGATTTCAGAGTCGGGCTGAAGGTTTCGGCCAAATTTTTTCTCGTAATCCGTAGGAGCCCGGTAGGTAATCATTGCGATCATCCGGGCAGTTGCAAGCCCTTTGTCAGGCGGATTGTCCTTGTCATAAAAGCCTTCATTCCAATTCGGGTCGTTTTTGATGGATTGTCTTTGCGTATGACTGATCCCGATAGCCCATGGTGTATGGGATTTACCCATGGCAATGGGAATTGCCGAACGGATCCGGGGGTCTTTAATCGCAAACTCAAGAACCTGCATGCCACCCATCGATCCGCCAATAGCAGTTTCAACTCCTTTGATTTCAAGTTCATCGAGCACTTGCTGCTGAAACTGAACCATGTCGCGGATGGTAATTTCGGGAAATGAAGCCTGGTATGGTTTACCGGTCTTAGGGTTGATGGACTGCGGGCCGATAGTACCGTAACAGCTTCCAGGCACATTAATACAAACGACAAAATTCTCATCCGGATTGATCAGTCCATTCTTTTCAAATAAACCCGGAAACCAATCATCTGCCTCTGCATTACCGGTCAGTGCATGACAGATGAGTATAACATTATCACGGGTATCATTGAGATTTCCCCAGGTTTTAAAAGCAACATCGGGTTCATCGAACTGATACCCTGATTCAGTTATAAATGGTTTACTGAGTTTAGTCTGGATTAATTTTCCACTCATAAAGTTTCAATCTGTCTGTAGCTTATAACCTGTGTTATTTTAAAAATCGCCACAAAATACGTTAAAAATGGAAATCAATTTACTTTTTACACGGATTTATCATAAACCGTTCCTAATTATTATCAAAAGTTACTTCAGCATTGACAGAAACAGGATTTTGAATCGTGTCCAATACCGGGCAATTGTTCAGAGTTAGCTCTTCAATCAGTTTTCGTTTCTCTTCGTCGGTTTCATCGGTCTTAATCGTTGTTTTAAATGTAACCTGATTAAAACCGGGACGAGCCTTTGTAAGATTTAATAAACCATTCAGGTCAAGATCACCTTCTACATCAACCTGTACTTCAGTAACATTTACGCCAAGAGCAGTTGCATGTGCTTTGACAACGATTTCCTGGCAGGCTGCGAGTGCACCAAGTACATATTCCACCGGGTTTGGCCCTTTATCCGTTCCGCCAAGGCTGTGGGGTTCGTCAGAGACGAATTTGAAGTCTCTTGTAGTGACGTCTGCTTTAAACCCATTCTTCAGTGTTGATTTCGCAGCAAATTTCAGGTTTGCTTTTTCGGGTTCCTTCTGAAGGTCTCCGACAAGTGAGATTAGTTTGGACTGAAGTTCACTGTTTGATTTGTTTAACTGTGTATTAATTATGCTCATATTAAATTAGAGTGATTTTTTGATAATTGAGTATTACCGAATACCCGGAACATTTTTCGGTCCCGGGTAATCGTTGATTTTTTTGATGGTTCGTTTTTCATTGATCCGTTTTTTAAGCAGATACTTTAATTCGCTTAAACGACTCCTCGAAATCCTGAATGATATCATCGATATGTTCGATACCGACAGATACTCTGATAAGGTCATCTTTTACTCCGCTTGAGCGCTGCTCATCATCTGAGAGCTGCTGATGTGTGGTTGAAGCCGGATGAATGACCAGTGTTTTCGCATCACCGACATTCGCGAGGTGACTGGAAAGTTCCAGATTTTCAATAAAAGACCGTGCCGATTCGTAACCACCTTTCACGCCGAAGGTCAGAACTGACCCGAACTTACCTCCATTTACATATTTTTTTGCTTGATCATGATATTCATGATCCGGCAGGCCGGTAAAGTTTACCCATGAAACTGAATCCTGTTGTTGTAACCATTCGGCAAGTTTTTGAGCATTTTCGGTATGGCGTTCTATCCGCAGTGACAACGTTTCAAGGCCCTGGAGGAGCAGAAAACTGTTGAAAGGGGAGAGGGCAGGCCCGACATCCCGTAATCCTTCTACCCGGGCCCTGATTGCAAATGCAATATTTCCAAATGGACCATCTTCACCAAACACATCCCAGAAATTGAGTCCGTGGTAACCGGGAGCAGGATCCGTAAATAATGGATAGTTCCCATTGCCCCAGTTAAAGTTACCTGCATCCACAATGACACCACCAATGCTGTTGCCGTGCCCGCCAATCCATTTGGTAGCCGATTGAACTACTACATTGGCGCCATATTTAATTGGCTGAATAATGGCACCGGCAGCACCAAATGTATTGTCAACTAAGAGAGCAATACCGTGTTTGTCTGCTATTTCAGCAAGCTTTTCAAAATCGGGCACATTGCCTCTCGGGTTACCAATTGATTCAACATAGATGGCTTTTGTGTTTTCATCAATCTCTTTTTCGTAGGCCTCGGGAGTATCCTCTTCAACAAAATTGACATCGATACCAAGCCTTGGCAGCGTAACCTTGAATTGGTTATAAGTGCCTCCATAAAGAAATGGTGTCGATACGATATTATCACCGGCTTTGGCAAGAGTAATGATTGACAGGAATTGTGCCGATTGTCCGGATGCAGTTGCCAGTGCCGCAGCTCCGCCTTCCAGGGCAGCAATTCTCTTTTCAAAGACATCGGTCGTCGGATTCATAATCCGGGTATAAATATTTCCGAATTCTTTTAGGGCAAAAAGGGTTGCCGCATGTTCCGTATCCTTAAATTGATAAGAGGTTGTCTGGTATATTGGAACTGCACGAGATCCGGTTGTAGGGTCTGGTTCCTGACCTGCATGTAATTGCAGGGTTTCAAATTTAAAATTGCGTTCTTGTCCGTTTGTGCTCATGTTCTTTATTAATCAGTTTTTAGTTTTATTATTTTTAAAAAAATCAGTACGACAACATGTTTATATCACCAGGAAATTTCACAAGTAAGTATTGATTCATTTCCGGATTGGTTCTCTGTATTGGGCCGGATTAGAAATTGATGATCCACTTTTATGCATCTGTTTTGAACAAATTCCACACCCTTCTCATGTACTTTGGTTTTCTGATCGGGATGTTTGCCTGTTCCGAGCTGGAGCCAAATAACTTTCGGCTTAACAGCAAGCGCCTCATCAACTGCTTGTGAAATATCGTCCGGACTACGAAAAATATTAACCACATCAACAGGAAAAGGAATGCTTGCGAGGTCAGGATAAGCCTGTTCACCCAGAATTTCATCTGCTGCGGGATTAACAGGAATAATTTTGTATCCTGCATTTTGCAAATATCTGCCTACATACTGGCTGTCACGATGGCGGTTTCGCGAAATACCTACAATTGCAATTGTTGATATAGTTGGTAAAAATGATTCCACCCGGTCCGTCTCTTCTGACAACTCCGGAGTTTTTCGCATTTTCTTTTCGTACCAGCCGTTAAATGTTGACTTCAAAATCCAAAAACGTTTATGTGGTTTTAATTTTATTCGTTTGTTCACTGCCTGAAAACAAAAAAACCTCTTTTGAATTCTCGCTTGCTGTCTGGAGAAAGAATTCAAAAGAGGCTTTTCAAATCTGAAAAATACCACTTCATGCTCATCTTTCCCCAATTACAAACGGGGCAGGATTTAGCACCTGTCCCCCGAAAAATAAGTCGGGGCGGTTGCTAAGGCATCAAAGGGCCTGTTCCCTCCGCCTTTCTCGATAAGAGCAATGATTTAAAGAACACCTGGTCATTAAAACAAAAAAGCCCTCGATCGAGATCGGAGGGCTATGAAATATCATTTCAACTATGTGGTCCCCCCGCCTTTCATGTATGCATACACATACAGTCCATGCGGCAACAACAAATTGTGATATGTCCATTATGACCTTTCATACTGGTAGAATATAGTTTTTTTATTTCACTTAAATCAAATTTTTTTTAAAGAGCGTAATTTTTTAACCCAAAAAAGGTCTGACGACTTTTTTGGGTATAAGTATTTGATACGAATGTTACCTTATAATAATTTGTAAAAATTGAACGCTTATTCAGTATATCAGTTAAAAGAGAGGCAGGAATCTGCAATTTTCATTGAACTTCATGGGATTATGAAAAGGCTGATGATCAGACAGGCAGTGTTTCCAGTTTGTGTTTATTTTGTTCGAAAATGCGTTTGACGATTTTTTCATCAAATTCACCATTATTAGACTCTATGCGAAGTACATTATCGCAATCTTCCAGATCAAAACTTATATCACAGGATGGCAATTCGTTTAGGATAAGTTGAATGATTGAATCGGCTTCAGATGTACTTTGAACCGTTGTTTTATAGACGTGTACCATAAAGATGGTTAGGATGAAAGTTTAAATTTGTGTGCCAGCCGACCACATATTACCGGCAAAATCCTTGAATGTTGCCCGTCTGTCGGGATCGCCATCCCGAACTTTCGGCTTTTCTACGATCTCACACCCGGCATCCACTGCCTTTTGAAAGGTTTCATCCACATCCGGCACATATACATGCATCACAACCGGGACTGGAGGATAGGACTCTGAAGCTTCTCCAAGCATGATTACCGAATCATCAATTCGAAATTCAGCATGCATGATCGATCCGTCCGGCAACTCGAACCGGCGCAGTTCGGTGGCATTAAAGATGTTTTGGATCAGCCTGATAAACTTTTGGGCATCCTTTACAATGAAATATGGAGATACTGAATTATATCCGGTTGGTTTATATTGTTTTTCCATTGGTTGAATTGTATTCGTATCAATAAGATTATCAGAATGTTACACTAAAATTAACCGATCAGATGAAATAGTAAAGGGGGTAAATACGCCAAACCAGCGGGTTGATTGCGACACCTTGTTTTGATAGATTTTTATCATGAAACATGTATCAATTCTTATTCCGAAGGGACACACCAGCCTGGTTAACATTGCAGGAACTCATCAGATTCTGAATCAGGTTAATGGTATATCTGCGGAGTTTGGGAGAAAACCCGTTTTTGATGTAAACCTGGTGGGATTAACCCACAAGACACGTCAGGATATCGGCCTGTTTACAGTGGATCCCGACTATCTGCTCAGTGAAATTGAAAAAACGGACATGATTATTATCCCGGCAATTCATACCCGGTGGCCGGATGCATTGGAGCGAAACCGAGATTTCATTCCCTGGATACTTGAGCAGTACAAGAATGGGGCAGAGGTCGTCAGCCTTTGTGTTGGTGCTTATCTGCTGGCGTCAACCGGCCTGCTGAATGGCAGGGTATGCTCTACGCATTGGGCACATGCAGCAAATTTCAGAAGCACATTCCCGGATGTAAATCTTGTGGATGACAAAATTATGACTGCAGAAGATGGGATCTACACAAGTGGCGGAGCCTATTCATACCTCAATCTTTTGCTTTATTTGATTGAAAAACATGCTGGCCGGGATGTTGCGATCGTTGCATCCAAAGTATTTATGATTGATATAGATCGTGATAGCCAGTTACCATTTATAATTTTTGAAGGACAAAAAGATCATGGGGATGATCTGATAATAGAAGCCCAGCAAATCATAGAACAGAATTATCCTGAAAAAATTACGGTGGAAGAACTTGCTACTGAACTTGCATTGAGCAGGCGAAGCCTGGAACGAAGATTCAAAAAAGCAACGTCCAACACAGTGGTTGAATATATGCAACGGGTAAAAGT